>NZ_JBJUSF010000002.1:0-135596 GCF_046098195.1 Streptococcus sp. ST14 | reverse complement strand
AGAAAATACATCAATTTTGATAAGTAGAAATGGTAAAAACATTGTATAGCATTTTACACAGGAGTCTGGACTTGACTAAAATAATGTGTGAAAAAAGTTAACGTGATTTTGAAACGAGCTTAATAAGAGGTATGATGTAGGTAGAAAATAAAGATAGGAGGAAAAAGTATGAATAAAAAAGTTTTTCGCTTTCTAGTTGTTCTTGCTTTCTTATTCAGCATTGCTACGGTTTTCCCATGGAAATGGCCGATATAATGCGCTAGTTGTAAAAACGAAAGGAAGGGGAGTCCAATGGACTATTTAGTGATTACATAAGGTTTTCTGTGAATGTTAATTTTGTTTTAAAGTAGTTATTCGATAAATTTAAATTAAGTATACTTCTGATTTTTAGTTTATCACATTTGGTTTCACAGAAGTTTTAATAAATGATAACATTTAAATGGGTATCCTGTAAATGGAATAATAGAGAAGATATTAGCTATAGTAGATTAACTCTATAAAGTAAATTACTATAAATAACTGAAATCAATCGTTTTCAATATTCGGTTTGAATGATACTTGTTTCTTGTTTTGATACACAATATAAACTTAACGTTGCTTATTTTGTTAGATTTTTTAATAATTATGGAGAATAACATGAAAAAATTAATAACATCGTCTATAGTAGCATTATCATTATTTGGAGCAGTGGCTCCAACACTTGCTAATGCATCTACGATTTCTAATATAATTAGTTCAGATAAGGTGGATGAATTTACTTCCGCAGATATAAATATAATTACAAATTACGGACAGTATTCATATGATAAAAAATTGACAGAAGTTGCTTTGAAATTAGAAAATTATTTTTCGAAAAATGAATATGGAAATCCAGTTTTATACGCAACTAAAGAACAGTTAATGGAAGACTTAGAGATTACTGAGCAGGAAGCCGAAGATATATTATCTATTGCAGAATTAGATGTTAGAAAAACTCAATTTAGAGGGTTTGTCGGTTTGTATATTAATCTTGGACCTAAAATTAGAAGTATGAATGGATGGGCTGCTGCGGCTTTTGCAGGTGGCTATGTTGGTTGGTATGCCAAGGAATTAGTAGCGGCAGGACCGTGGGGAGCTGGTGTTGCTGCGCTTGTAACAGCTTCTGCTGCAGCATTAGTTAAATGGGGTGTTGAAAATGGTGTAACTGTCTTGCATCTAGGAGATCACATACCTGGCATTAGTTTGTCTTATAACGTATATATTCCATAATATGACTCATTTAAAATTTTATATCAAATCTGTTCTTAGTTCATTGGTATTTTTTATCTTTTTAATTCTTTTTATTAAAAATATATATTACTCTGCTGTAAAGATAACTATTGAAGTTATTATGACATTTTCGATAGGTAGTCTTTGTTATTCCATTTTTTGTAAAACAAATCGTGCTGCTTTTCTGCCAATTTCGGTTGTCTTATTTTTGCTGACTCTCTATTTGCTGGGAGGATAGTGTTTTAGCAGGAACTTTGTCAGTTTATACTTTTCTCTTGGAGAAATTATGATGATTGAAATTGCTATGACTGTATTAATTTCGATGGTTGTGGCATTTCTGTATTTTGTAATTACAGAATATTTTAAGAATAGTTATATTGACGGTATACTATTTCTATCATTGCTGATTTCTCATTTGATATGGGATTACTATTTTTTACCCAGTTAAGTCTCAGTGGCATTAAGTGGAGTAAATTTGCTGTCAAGATTTTTCAAAAAAAGAGAAGTCAATAGATTTGCTAGTGGATTATTAAGACGAAAGGTAAAATTGGGATAGTTAAAATGAAACATTTTTTTTGCAGGATTAGGTGAAATAAACTTTATAAATTATCTATTGTATATATGTGTAGGACTAGCCCCTCTTTTTCATATATATGTCATAGGTTCGGAACTGAGTTTTGTGAAAATAGTACTATCTATTTTGGGAGTCCTATTTGTATGTGTTTTAACTATTGCTAGAATTTATAGGAATTTTTTATATAAAGAATAGTTTGGAATGAAAAAGTGTCTTATGCAAGAGGTTGCCAGATTTGACAGCCTCTTTCTTGTCTTCTCCAACCAAGCATGTTATAATGAATACTGCTCAAGCGACCTTCAATCGTTAAGCACACACGACCTTCAATCGTGAATAAACGAATAGATGGGAGACTTACCATGAGTGATAACTCTAAAACACGTGTTGTTGTGGGGATGAGTGGTGGTGTTGATTCGTCGGTGACGGCTCTTTTGCTCAAGGAGCAGGGCTACGATGTGATCGGTATCTTCATGAAGAACTGGGATGACACAGATGAAAACGGCGTCTGTACGGCGACCGAAGATTACAAGGATGTGGCTGCGGTGGCAGACCAGATTGGCATTCCTTACTACTCTGTCAACTTTGAAAAAGAGTACTGGGACCGCGTTTTTGAATATTTCCTAGCGGAATACCGTGCGGGACGCACGCCAAATCCAGACGTTATGTGCAACAAGGAAATCAAGTTCAAGGCTTTTTTGGACTATGCTATGACCTTGGGGGCAGACTATGTGGCGACTGGGCATTATGCTAGAGTGGCGCGTGATGAGGATGGCATTGTTCACATGCTTCGTGGCGTGGACAATGGCAAGGACCAAACCTATTTCCTCAGCCAACTTTCGCAAGAACAACTTCAAAAAACCATGTTCCCCTTGGGACATTTGGAAAAGCCTGAAGTTCGCAGACTAGCAGAAGAAGCAGGACTTGCGACTGCTAAGAAGAAAGATTCGACAGGGATTTGCTTTATCGGAGAAAAGAACTTTAAAAACTTCCTCAGCAACTACCTGCCGGCTCAGTCTGGTCGCATGATGACTGTGGATGGTCGCGATATGGGCGAGCATGCAGGTCTTATGTACTATACGATTGGTCAGCGTGGCGGGCTTGGTATCGGTGGGCAACACGGTGGTGACAATGCCCCTTGGTTCGTTGTCGGAAAAGACCTAAGCAAGAATATCCTCTATGTCGGACAAGGATTCTACCATGATTCGCTCATGTCAACCAGCCTTGAGGCTAGTCAAGTTCACTTTACTCGTGAGATGCCAGAGGAATTTACACTCGAATGTACGGCTAAATTCCGCTACCGTCAGCCTGATTCTAAGGTGACCGTCCATGTCAAAGGAGACAAGGCAGAGGTCATCTTTGCGGAACCACAACGCGCGATTACACCAGGACAGGCAGTTGTATTTTACGATGGCGAAGAGTGTCTAGGTGGTGGCTTGATTGACAATGCTTACCGTGACGGACAAGTTTGTCAGTACATTTAGATTGACAAATTTTCTCAATTTGCTACAATAATAAAAGCAATAGAAATGATGGTCAAAGCTCATGGATGTTGCAGGCTTTTTTGTCCTGCACTTCTTTGGAGTTTTGACTGTTTTTGTGTCGTTTAAGGGAAAGGACAAGAATGACTCAGCAAGACTTTCGGACAAAAGTAGACAATACGGTTTTTGGTGTTCGGGCGACAGCCTTGATTCTCCAAAATAGCAAGCTTCTAGTCACCAAAGATAAGGGCAAGTATTACACTATCGGAGGTGCGATTCAAGTCAATGAAAGCACGGAAGACGCGGTAGTCCGTGAAGTGAGGGAAGAACTAGGTGTCAAAGCTCAAGCTGGGCAGCTAGCTTTTGTGGTTGAAAATCGTTTTGAACAGGACGGTGTTTCCTATCACAATATCGAGTTTCATTATCTGGTGGACTTGCTTGAAGATGCTCCATTGACCATGCAGGAAGATGAGAAAAGGCAGCCCTGTGAGTGGATTGACATAGACAAGCTTGAGGATATCAATCTAGTTCCAGCCTTTTTGAAAACAGCCCTGCCAGATTGGGACGGCCAACTAAGACACATTCATCTTGAGGAATAGGAGAGAAACATGACTTATAATTTTACTGAAGAATACGATATTATTGTAATTGGTGCGGGACACGCTGGGGTCGAGGCTTCCTTGGCTGCCAGCCGTATGGGTTGTAAGGTCTTACTTGCGACCATCAACATTGAAATGCTGGCTTTCATGCCTTGTAACCCTTCTATCGGTGGTTCTGCCAAGGGAATTGTCGTGCGTGAAGTCGATGCCCTCGGTGGCGAGATGGCTAAGACCATTGACAAGACGTACATCCAGATGAAGATGCTCAATACAGGGAAGGGTCCAGCCGTTCGTGCCCTTCGTGCGCAGGCTGACAAGGAGCTTTACTCTAAGGAGATGCGCAAGACGGTTGAAAATCAAGAAAATCTGACCCTTCGTCAGACCATGATTGATGAGATTTTGGTTGAAGATGGTAAGGTTGTCGGTGTCCGTACAGCAACCCATCAAGAATATGCTGCTAAGGCTGTTATCGTGACCACAGGGACTGCTCTCCGTGGGGAAATCATCATCGGAGATCTCAAGTACTCATCAGGACCAAACCACAGCCTAGCTTCGATTAATCTAGCTGACAATCTCAAGGAATTGGGACTCGAAATTGGTCGTTTCAAGACGGGAACTCCTCCACGTGTCAAGGCTTCTTCTATCAACTACGATGTGACCGAGATTCAGCCAGGAGACGAAGCGCCTAATCATTTCTCATACACTTCACGTGATGAGGATTATGTCAAAGACCAAGTGCCATGCTGGTTGACCTATACCAATGGTACCAGTCATGAGATTATCCAAAACAACCTCCACCGTGCGCCTATGTTTACAGGTGTAGTCAAGGGAGTGGGGCCTCGCTACTGTCCGTCGATTGAGGACAAGATTGTGCGCTTTGCGGACAAGGAGCGCCACCAACTCTTCCTTGAGCCAGAAGGTCGCAATACTGAGGAAGTCTATGTTCAAGGACTTTCAACCAGTCTGCCTGAGGATGTCCAGCGTGACTTGGTTCATTCTATCAAAGGTTTGGAAAATGCAGAGATGATGCGGACAGGTTATGCCATTGAGTATGACATGGTCTTGCCTCACCAGTTGCGTGCGACTCTGGAAACCAAGAAAATCTCCGGACTTTTCACTGCTGGTCAGACAAATGGAACGTCAGGTTACGAAGAAGCTGCTGGTCAAGGGATTATCGCGGGTATCAATGCGGCTCTTAAAATCCAAGGCAAGCCTGAGTTGATTTTGAAGCGCAGTGACGGTTATATTGGGGTCATGATTGATGACTTGGTGACCAAGGGAACCATTGAGCCTTATCGCCTTTTGACCAGTCGAGCTGAATACCGCCTCATTCTCCGCCATGACAATGCTGATATGCGTTTGACAGAGATGGGACGTGAGATTGGCCTTGTGGATGATGAACGCTGGGCTCGCTTTGAAATCAAGAAAAATCAATTTGAAAATGAGATGAAACGCCTAGACAGCATCAAACTCAAGCCAGTCAAGGAAACCAATGCCAAGGTTGAGGAGATGGGTTTCAAGCCTTTGACAGATGCAGTGACAGCCAAGGAATTCCTTCGCCGTCCAGAAGTTTCTTATCAAGATGTGGTGGCTTTCATCGGACCAGCTGCAGAGGACTTGGATGACAAGATTATCGAATTGATTGAAACAGAAATCAAGTACGAAGGCTATATTTCCAAAGCCATGGACCAGGTTGCCAAGATGAAACGCATGGAAGAAAAACGCATTCCAGCCAATATTGATTGGGATGACATTGATTCTATCGCGACAGAAGCCCGTCAGAAGTTCAAACTCATCAATCCAGAAACCATCGGCCAAGCCAGCCGTATCTCGGGAGTAAACCCAGCAGATATTTCTATTTTGATGGTGTATTTGGAAGGTAAAAATCGTAGTATTTCTAAAACTCTTCAAAAATCAAAATGATACGTCGTCGGCTTCGGCTCACCTAACTCAAGTTATGCTTTCGCCTAGCCTTCTAGTCTGATTTCGATTTTTATTGAGTTTTAATCTCAAAAGAAAGCATAGAGAAAAACAGCTCCGAAAAACGGGGCTGTTTTGTTGACTTGTACTCAATGAAAATCAAAGAGCAAACTAGGAAGCTAGCCGTAGGTTGCTCAAAGCACTGCTTTGAGGTTGTAGATAGAACTGACGAAGTCAGTAACATATATACGGCAAGGCGAAGCTGACGTGGTTTGAAGAGATTTTCGAAGAGTATTATTCTTCATCTGGTGTGAGGATCATTGGGATGATAATCGGTTCACGTTCTGTATTTTCATAAAGGAAGGGGCGAATAGCGTTGACAATGGCACCATTGACAGATTGCACGCTAGCATCCTTATTTTTCAGTGCGATACGAATGGCATTGAAGAGGATGCGTTGGCTTTGGCGAATCAAGTCGCCAGACTCTCTCATGTAGACAAAGCCTCGACTGAGGATATCTGGACCAGACAGAATCATCTGCGATTTGAAGTCAACAGTTGCGACTGCCAGAACGACACCGTCTTCAGATAGATCGCGACGATCTTTGAGGACAGCAGCACCGATTTCACCGATACGATTTCCATCGACATAGATGTCTTGGGCGTTGAAATGACCTGCGATACGAGCTGAGTCAGCAGTAAGGGCAAGCACATCACCATTGCTCATGATAAAGATATTGTTCTTTTCAACACCAGTATCCACCGCTAGCCCAGCGTGGACTTTTTGCATGCGGTATTCACCGTGGACAGGCATGAAGTATTTTGGCTTAATCAAGCGGAGCATGAGTTTTTGCTCTTGCTGACCACCGTGTCCAGATGTATGGATATTGTTAACCTTACCGTGGATAACTTCGACACCAGCTTCTGAAATAATATTGATCAGCTTGTTGACGCTAGTAGTGTTTCCAGGGATTGGACTTGAAGAGAAGATAACTGTATCACCAGGTTGGAGTTGTACCTGACGGTGGGTTCCGTTGGCGATACGAGAGAGGGCCGCCATCGGTTCCCCCTGACTACCTGTACAGAGGATGAGAACCTCGCCTGCAGGGTAGTCTTTGATTTCATTTGGCTCGATAAAGGTTCCCTTAGGAGCTTTGATGTAGCCAAGATCGATTCCGTTGACAATGGCCTTTTCCATAGAACGACCAAAGACCGCAATCTTACGTCCAGTCTTAACAGCAGCTTCTGTTGCTTGTTGAAGACGGAAGATATTTGAGGCAAAGGATGCAAAGATGATACGTCCTTCGATGCCTTGGATAATCTTCATGATGGACTGGCCAACGACTTTTTCAGAGTTGGTAAAGGTTGGCACTTCTGCATTTGTCGAGTCAGACAGGAGACAGAGCACGCCTTCTTCACCAAGAGCAGCCATACGGTACAAATCTGCTGGTTCACCAACTGGTGTTAAGTCAAACTTGAAGTCACCCGTACAGACAATTTTCCCTTGAGGAGTATGAATGACAATCCCTAAAGGCTCTGGAATAGAGTGAGTCGTTCTAAAGAAAGTTGCCTTGAGATTTTTAAAGGTCAACTCAGTGTTGTGGTTGATTTCGTAAAGTTTGGCGTTGCGCAAGAGGCCGTGTTCTTCGAGTTTCCCACGGATCAAAGCCAAGGCAAGTGGTCCAGCATAGATAGGGACATTTGCTTGCTTGAGAAGGAATGGAATCCCACCGATGTGGTCCTCGTGTCCGTGGGTAATCAAAACAGCCTTGATGCGGTCGATATTGTCCACGATGTAAGAGTAGTCAGGAATGACATAGTCGATACCAAGCAAGTCATCTTCTGGGAATTTAATCCCAGCATCGACGATGATAATCTCATCTTGGTATTCAATTCCGTAAGTGTTTTTCCCGATTTCTCCCAGACCACCGATGGCAAAAACGCCGACTTCTTCATGTTTAAGAGTATAGGCCATATTAGAACTCCGTAATTTCGAAGGCGCCAGTTTCTTTTTCGTAATCTAGCAATTTGTCAGACAAGAGTTCGATATATTCGATATTGTACTCTGGGCGATTTTCTTCGACAAGTTGGCGAGCAGCGATACGGCCCTCAAGTTCTGAGCTGGCATCGATGTCTAGGTAAAGTGCGCGTGTTGTTTCACGTCGTGGGCTACGTTCTTTTGTTTCTTGATAAAAAACTTTGTAAATCATATAGTTCCTTTCTATTTTACAGGTCAGCTTATTCCAAACTTTTAGCATAGATTTGCTTGATTTCATTCCATTTTGTGTCTAGATTGACCTTGATTCGTTACAATTATTTCAATTATACCACAAAATGAAAAATTAGTAAAAGACGGAAACGAGAAAGTCATGGGACGATTTGTTGGGTAAGCGCTTGCAAAAATAAAGAAAATATGTTATCTTGATAATGGAAGTGAAATTTATTGTTTGTCATAATTCCATATAGATTTTAAGTCAAGGAGGTTGCCCTATGTATAACTTATTTGCTTTTGCTATCGGAGCTCGCTTGGTAGCTTTTATTGTTTTTGTTGCTTGCGTTTATGCGGGGAATCTTCTATTTGCCAAACTGGAACAACGACAAACCAAGTTCTTGTGGAAAATTACCTTTGTGACTCTCTACTCGCTTTTTCTCCTCCTCGTAACCTATGTCGTTTGGTTTGTATTTTACTTTGGATTAAATGCTTAGATGCCCTGCTCATGCTGGGGCATTTTTGTTTGGGGATATAGAGATAGTAGATTTACGACACGAAAATTCCACCCCATCTATCAAGATGAGGTGGTCTTTGCATTTTTCTAA
Organism: Streptococcus sp. ST14; assembly: GCF_046098195.1. Taxonomy (NCBI): domain Bacteria; kingdom Bacillati; phylum Bacillota; class Bacilli; order Lactobacillales; family Streptococcaceae; genus Streptococcus; species Streptococcus sp. ST14. The sequence goes on along the minus strand of NZ_JBJUSF010000002.1, from coordinate 126,961 downwards.
AATGACATGACAATCGAATTTTCATAGCTTATTAGTTTTATGTTAATGATTCTTCTGTTCAAAAATAGAGTTGAAGCATAAAAATAAAACAATACAAACAGATAAATCGAATGGTAAAGGGATAGTAGTAATATTTAAATCATTGAGAATGCTGAGCAAACTGTAAGAGATGAAGACAATAAAATTTATCCTTCTAAAAATGTGTTTCTTATCTAGCATGACTTACCAAACTTTTTACGAAGGTCTTTTCCAATGGTATAACCTGCCATAAATAAAGCGATACCAACACCTACACCAAAGCCACCCTTTATTTCTTGCAATTCCTTATTAGAAATTTCACAATAGTTGTTCAAATCTTTCATCATATTAATCTCCTCCTAAAAAATAACCAGCTGCCAAACCAGAACCTATAAGTGCTGTTCCACCTGCAATAGCTTTCCAAGATACTGCTACTCCAAAGATAACCAAGGGAGCGAGACCGCCATCAATATCTGATAATTCATTTTCAGATAAGGATAAAAATTGATTGTCAAGAACGTCAAAATTTGTCATTGAACTTTCCTCCTTTTTTCTTGTTCACTTTTATATTCGTAAAAGAAAAGGAAAAGTGAACATTTTTTTAAATTATTTTTAGTTAAGTGAGGGCACTCTTGTTTAGGGATAAAGAAAATTCCCATGTGCCAGCTTTTGTAGTATAATAGTAAGCAGACAAAAAGATAGGAATGTGTTATGAAAGTATTAGCTTTTGATACGTCCAGCAAGGCTCTTTCTCTCGCTATTTTAGAGGACAAGCAGGTTCTTGCCGAGACGACGATTAATATTAAGAAAAATCACAGTATTACCCTCATGCCTGCCATCGATTTTTTGATGTCGAGTCTGGACCTGACACCCAAGGATTTGGACCGAATCGTGGTAGCGGAAGGGCCAGGTAGCTACACAGGCTTGCGAATTGCGGTAGCCACTGCTAAGACTTTGGCTCATACCTTGAACATTGAGTTAGTTGGTATGTCGAGCCTCTTGGCTCTGGTGCCCTACCAACAAGAAGGTTTGTTTGTCCCCTTGATGGATGCGCGTCGCAATAATGTTTATGCAGGATTTTATGAAAATGCTAAATCTGTCATGCCAGAAGCGCACCTATCTTTTGAAGAGGTGCTAGAAAAAGTCAAAGGTGCTAGTCAGGTAACCTTTGTCGGAGAAATTGGAACCTTTGTGGAGCAGATTCAAGAACATTTGCCAAGGACTGATTACAAAGAAACCTTGCCTAATGCAGCCAATCTTGCTCTTTGGGCCTGGGACAAGGAAGCAGATTCCTTGCACGACTTTGTGCCGAACTACCTCAAACGTGTTGAGGCTGAGGAAAACTGGCTCAAGAATCACACCGAGTCTGGCGAATCCTACATTAAACGCTTATGATAGAAATCAAACGAACTCAACAGCAACCTGATCTGGCTCAAGCCATCTACGCTGTTATGATAGCTGTTTACCCAGTCAGTCCTTGGACGCTGGAACAAATTCAAGCAGACCTGTCCCAAGATCAGACTTGGTATGCTCTGGCTTATGATGGGGCAGAAGTGATTGGCTTTCTAGCTGTGCAGGAGAATCTTTTTGAGGCAGAAGTTCTGCAAATCTCTGTCAAACAAACCTATCAGGGTAAGGGGATTGCATCAGCCTTGTTTGCTCAATTGCCGACAGACAAGGAGATTTTCCTCGAAGTCAGAAAGTCAAATCAACGAGCGCAAGCATTTTACAAGAAAGAAAAGATGGCAGTCATCGCTGAGCGAAAGGCCTACTACCATGACCCAGTCGAGGACGCCATCATCATGAAGAGAGAAATAGATGAAGGATAGATATATTTTAGCATTTGAGACATCCTGTGATGAGACCAGTGTCGCCGTCTTGAAAAACGACGATGAGCTCTTGTCCAATGTCATTGCGAGTCAAATTGAGAGTCACAAACGTTTTGGGGGCGTAGTGCCAGAAGTAGCCAGTCGTCACCATGTCGAGGTTATTACAGCCTGCATCGAGGAGGCGCTAGCAGAAGCAGGGATTACTGAAGAGGACTTAACAGCTGTGGCTGTTACCTACGGACCAGGCTTGGTCGGAGCACTGCTAGTTGGTTTGTCAGCTGCCAAGGCCTTTGCTTGGGCTCATGGACTTCCGCTGATCCCCGTGAATCACATGGCTGGTCACCTCATGGCGGCTCAGAGCGTTGAGCCTTTGGAGTTTCCCTTGCTAGCTCTCTTGGTCAGCGGTGGGCACACGGAGTTGGTCTATGTTTCTGAGGCTGGGGATTATAAGATTGTTGGGGAAACGCGGGATGATGCAGTTGGTGAGGCCTATGATAAGGTCGGTCGTGTCATGGGCTTGACCTATCCAGCAGGTCGCGAGATTGATGAGCTAGCTCATCAGGGGCAGGATATTTATGACTTTCCTCGTGCTATGATTAAAGAAGACAATCTGGAGTTCTCATTCTCAGGTTTGAAGTCTGCCTTTATCAATCTTCACCACAATGCCGAGCAAAAGGGAGAAAGCTTGTCCAAGGAAGACCTGTCAGCGTCCTTCCAAGCAGCTGTTATGGACATTCTCATGGCCAAAACCAAGAAGGCTTTAGAAAAATACCCTGTTAAAACCCTAGTTGTGGCAGGTGGCGTGGCAGCTAATAAAGGTCTCAGAGAACGCCTGGCAGCTGAAATCACCGATGTCAAGGTCATCATCCCACCCCTGCGCCTTTGTGGAGATAATGCAGGTATGATTGCCTATGCTAGTGTTAGCGAATGGAACAAAGAAAACTTCGCAGGCTTGGAACTCAATGCCAAACCGAGCCTGGCTTTTGATACCATGGAATAGAGAGTTAGCCTAAGGTTGACTCTTTTATCTTGGACAAATCCTAACCTTTTTTGTATAGTAGAAATATGAAGTTTACAAAAATAATCAGTGGTTTGCTTGCTCTTGGAGCATTATTCGTACTTTTATCAGCTTGCCAGAATATCAAAAAGACACAACTGGTCTTGTTTGAATCTATTTCTTTCGGCATGTCTCCTAAATCTTTTGAAGAGGTATTTGGAGAAGCTGATAAAGTGGTTGAGGAAACAGAAATGGCCTATCGCGATACTTGGCGTGCAGAAGACCCTTATTTCTATAAAACAGGTCGCCTTTTCTACCACTATGAGCAGATTACTTTGAAGGGTTATACTGGTCGAGCAACCTTTACATTTTCAAAATCGCATCTCTTAGAAGAAGCAACGACTCATTTTCCTCTTGCCTCAAAAGCTGAGCAGCAAGCATTGCTCGATAACCTATCCCAGACTGTAAAAAAAGAACTTGAAGAACTCCCAGATTACCAGTCCATGACAACTGATACAGTAGGCCTCTATGATGACGGTTATCGCTACAAGGTCAAGTTGAAGGGACAACAGTGGGAACTCTGGGTTGATGTCTATCCAACAGAAAATAAATATGCTACAGACACAGAAACCGATAAGTATACTATCCGAGTGGATCAATTTCTCATGTATCCATGATACTTCCTCTTGAATACTTTTTGCTGATACTTAGTTTCGAATCCGAAACTTTTTTCTCTTCTTTGAATATGTTATAATAGTCCGTGCTGTGGCTGTGATGACGAACAGCCTCGATTGGAGAGAATATGAGGAGAAGGATGAAAGAAAAAGGATTTTGGGAAGGTGCGCGGGCAGCCATGCCGACTGCCCTTGGCTATGTCAGCATTGGCCTGGCTTGTGGGATTATTGGCGCGCCCTATGTGACACCTGTTGAGATGGGCTTGATGAGCCTCTTTGTTTATGCTGGGAGCGCCCAGTTTGCCATGTTGGCATTGATTGCGGTCCAAGCACCTGTAGCAGCCATTGCCATGACAGTCTTTTTAATCAATTTACGACTCTTTTTGCTGAGCTTGCATGCGTCGACCTATTTCCGTCATACCAGCCTCTGGCAAAATATCGGTATGTCTAGTCTCTTGACAGATGAGACTTACGGGGTTTTGATGGGAGAATTAGCCCATACAGACAAGGTCAATCCTATGTGGATGCATGGGAATAATCTCAACAGTTATGTAGCTTGGTTTGTTGGGACAGTTGTTGGGACAGCTCTAGGTGGTTTACTGCCAAATCCAGAAATCTTTGGCCTTGATTTTGCCCTTGTGGGAATGTTTATCGGGATTTTTGCTTCGCAGTTCCAGATTATGCAAAGACGGATTCCTGTCCGCAATCTGCTGAAAATCATAGCAGTTGTTACGGTGTCTTTCTTTTTGCTCTTGACAGTGGTGTCTCAGTCTCTAGCTGTTCTATTTGCGACGCTACTTGGTTGTACGATGGGGGTGGTCTTAGATGGTCAGTAAATATCTTTTGTTAGCCGTTATCTTTTCGGGCCTAGTGACTTGGATTCCCCGTATGATTCCCTTCATCTTGGTTAAGTACAAGGGGTTACCAGCTATCGTTGAGCGTTTTTTGAAGTTCTTGCCTGTTTCCATTATCTTTGCCTTGATCCTTTCAAGCGTAGTGACCGGAAAGGCTGGCAGCCTTCCTCAGATCAAATGGCTGGACTTTTTAGCAGTCTTTCCAACGGCTTGGGTAGCCTTTCGCTACCGCAATCTAGTTGGTACGGTTCTTTTTGGAGTAGTCTTGATTGCAGTCTTACGTCTGGTCTTTTAGTCAGCCATAAAAAAAACCTATCACCGAGATAGGTATCATATAATGGCGAAAAAAAATATTTTCTGTTAAGATAGTAAAGTATTCTATTTTGGAGGAAATGACATGAAAAAAATCGTCAAATATTCATCTCTTGCTGCTCTAGGACTTGTTGCCGCAGGTGTACTAGCAGCTTGCTCAGGCGGAGATAAGAAAGATACTGCAACTAGCGAAGCAACATCTGGTAAAAAAGAAATCGTCGTAGCAACTAATGCTACACCAAAACCATTCAACTATGAAGAAAATGGCGAATTGACTGGTTACGAAATTGAAGTGGTTCGCGCTATCTTTAAAGACTCTGACAAGTATGATGTCAAGTTTGAGAAGACAGAGTGGTCAGGAGTCTTTGCAGGACTTGATGCCGACCGTTACAATATGGCTGTTAGCAACATCAGCTACACTAAAGAACGTGCTGAAAAATACCTTTATGCAGCTCCAACTGCTAAAAACCCTAACGTTCTTGTAGTGAAAAAAGATGACCCTAGCATCAAATCGCTTGATGATATCGGTGGAAAATCAACAGAAGTTGTTCAAGGGACAACTTCTGCTAAACAGCTAGAAGACTACAACAAACAACATTCAGATAATCCAACTGTCCTAAAGTATACTAAAGCGGACTTCCAACAAATCATGGGACGCTTGAGCGATGGCCAGTTTGACTACAAGATTTTTGATAAAATCGGTGTTGAAACAGTCATCAAGGACCAAGGTTTGGACAACTTGAAAGTGATCGAACTTCCAAGCGACCAACAACCTTACGTTTACCCACTTCTTGCTAAAGGTCAAGATGAGTTGAAATCATTTGTAGACAAACGTATCCAAGAACTCTACCAAGACGGAACTCTTGAAAAATTGTCTAAACAGTTCTTCGGAGACACTTATCTCCCAGCAGAAGCTGATATTAAATAGTCGTATGAAATCATCCAGTCTGAGAAAGGCGGATGATTTCTCAATGTTTGGGTATATAGTTTCAAACTATATGTCTGCCTATCTAATAACAATTTGCTAAATCAAATAAAGTATGAGATACTATTACGGTATCATTTTTAAAGGAGAAAGAATCATGAAAATTAAAAAATGGCTCGGTGTAGCAGCTCTTGCTACAGTTGCAGGTTTGGCTCTTGCAGCTTGCGGAAATTCAGAAAAGAAAGCAGACAACGAAACAGTTGTCAAAATTGCAACAGTTAACCGTAGCGGTTCTGAAGAAGCGCGTTGGGATAAAATCCAAGAATTGGTTGAAAAAGATGGAATTAAATTGGAATTCACAGAGTTCACAGACTATTCACAACCAAACAAGGCAACTGCTGATGGCGAAGTAGACTTGAATGCTTTCCAACACTACAACTTCTTGAACAACTGGAACAAAGAAAACGGGAAAGACCTTGTAGCGATTGCAGATACCTACATCTCACCAATCCGCCTTTACTCAGGTAAAAATGGGGAAGAAAACAAGTATACCAAAGTGGAAGAAATCCCAGATAACGGTGAAATCGCCGTACCAAACGATGCAACAAACGAAAGCCGTGCACTTTACTTGCTTCAATCAGCTGGTTTGATCAAATTGGATGTTTCTGGAACTGCACTTGCAACAGTTGCTAACATCACAGAAAATCCAAAGAACTTGAAGATTACTGAATTGGATGCTAGCCAAACAGCTCGTTCATTGTCATCAGTTGATGCTGCCGTTGTAAACAATACCTTCGTTACAGAAGCAAAATTGGACTACAAGAAAGCACTCTTCAAAGAACAAGCTGATGAAAACTCAAAACAATGGTACAACATCATTGTTGCGAAAAAAGATTGGGAATCATCACCTAAGGCTGATGCCATCAAGAAAATTATCGCAGCTTACCACACTGATGAAGTGAAAAAAGTTATCGAAGAAACATCAGACGGTTTGGACCAACCAGTTTGGTAATAAGACACAGGGAGGTGGGAGAGAGTTTCCACCTCTTGCTTTTGTATAGAGAGTTGATTTTAAAGAGGCACTTGTGGTCGTTCTGAGGACACAAGTACGTAGTAGAAAGAGAGAGAAAATGGTTTTTCCTAGCGAACAAGAGCAGATTGAAAAATTTGAGAAGGATCATGTGGCCCAACATTATTTTGAAGTTTTGCGTACCTTGATTTCCAAGAAATCAGTCTTTGCCCAGCAGGTCGGGCTCAAGGAAGTCGCAAACTATCTGGGTGAGATTTTCAAGCGTGTGGGAGCGGAAGTTGAGATTGATGAGAGCTACACAGCGCCTTTTGTCATGGCACATTTCAAGAGTTCGCGTCCAGATGCTAAGACTTTGATCTTCTATAACCACTATGACACCGTACCAGCGGACGGAGATCAGATCTGGACAGAGGATCCCTTTACACTTTCTGTGCGAAATGACTTTATGTATGGGCGTGGGGTTGACGACGACAAGGGGCACATCACGGCTCGTTTGAGTGCTCTGAGAAAGTATATGCAGCACCACGATGACCTGCCAGTCAATATCAGCTTTATCATGGAAGGGGCAGAGGAGTCTGCTTCTATGGATTTAGACAAGTATTTAGAGAAACACGCAGACAAACTCCGAGGAGCAGATTTGCTAGTTTGGGAGCAAGGAACTAAAAATGCTTTGGAGCAGTTAGAAATTTCTGGTGGAAACAAAGGAATCGTGACCTTTGATGCCAAGGTGAAAAGTGCGGATGTGGACATTCACTCGAGTTATGGAGGTGTCGTGGAGTCAGCACCATGGTATCTTATCCAGGCCTTAAGTAGCCTACGTGCAGCAGATGGACGTATCTTAGTAGAAGGCTTGTACGAGGATGTCCAAGAGCCGAATGAACGGGAACTAGCCTTGGTGGATACCTATGCACAAGGCAATCCTGGGGAAATCAGTCGCATTTACGGCTTGGAATTGCCTCTCTTACAAGAGGAGCGCGCTGCCTTTCTCAAACGTTTCTTTTTTGAACCTGCACTCAATATAGAGGGAATCCAGTCAGGTTATCAAGGTCAGGGTGTTAAGACTATTTTGCCAGCAGAAGCTAATGCCAAGCTAGAAGTTCGTCTGGTTCCTGGCTTAGAACCACATGATGTTCTGGAAAAAATTCGGAAACAGCTAGACAAAAATGGTTTTGATAAGGTAGAATTATATTATACCTTGGGAGAGATGAGCTATCGAAGCGATATGAGTGCGCCAGCCATTCTCAATGTCATCGAGTTGGCCAAGAAATTCTATCCACAGGGCGTTTCAGTCTTGCCGACTACAGCGGGGACAGGACCTATGCATACGGTCTTTGACGCCCTAGAGGTACCTATGGTAGCCTTCGGTTTAGGGAATGCCAATAGCCGAGACCACGGTGGAGATGAAAACGTGCGGATCGCCGATTACTACACCCATATTGAATTAGTAGAGGAGCTGATTAGAAGCTATGAGTAGAGATATTATCAAGTTAGATCAGATCGATGTGACCTTTCACCAAAAGAAGAGAACCATCACAGCGGTCAAGGATGTGACCATTCACATCCAAGAAGGGGATATCTACGGAATCGTTGGATATTCTGGAGCAGGGAAATCAACCCTTGTACGGGTGATTAACCTCTTGCAAAAGCCATCTGCTGGGAAAATTACCATTGATAACGACGTCATTTTTGATGGTAAGGTGACCTTGACAGCAGAGCAGTTGCGTCGTAAGCGTCAAGACATTGGGATGATTTTCCAGCATTTCAACCTGATGAGTCAAAAGACAGCAGAGGAAAATGTAGCCTTTGCCCTCAAACACTCTGAACTCAGCAAGGAAGAAAAGAAGGCTAAAGTTGCTAAGTTGTTGGACTTGGTTGGCTTGGCGGATCGTGCTGAAAACTACCCTTCACAACTATCTGGAGGGCAAAAACAGCGCGTGGCCATTGCGCGTGCCTTGGCCAATGATCCAAAAATTTTGATTTCAGATGAGTCAACGTCTGCCCTTGACCCTAAGACAACCAAGCAGATTTTGGCCTTGTTGCAAGATTTGAATCAAAAATTAGGCTTGACTGTTGTTTTGATTACGCATGAAATGCAGATTGTCAAAGACATTGCCAACCGTGTGGCAGTTATGCAGGATGGGCATTTGATTGAAGAGGGCAGTGTCCTTGAAATCTTCTCAGACCCTAAACAACCTTTGACCCAGGACTTTATCTCAACAGCCACAGGTATTGACGAAGCCATGGTTAAGATTGAGAAGCAAGAAATCGTAGAACACTTATCTGAGAACAGTATTTTAGTGCAGCTCAAGTATGCAGGGGCTTCGACAGACGAGCCACTTTTGAATGAATTGTACAAGCATTACCAAGTAACAGCTAATATTCTCTATGGGAATATCGAAATCCTCGATGGTACTCCTGTTGGAGAATTGGTGGTGGTCTTGTCAGGTGAAAAAGCAGCGCTAGCAGGTGCTCAAGATGCCATCCGTCAAGCGGGTGTCCAGTTAAAAGTATTGAAGGGAGGACAGTAAGATGACAGACTTGATTCAAACTTACTTACCAAATGTCTATAAAATGGGCTGGGCTGGTCAAGCAGGCTGGGGAACAGCCATCTACCTAACCCTTTATATGACAGTTCTTTCCTTCATCATCGGAGGGTTCTTGGGGCTGGTGGCAGGTCTTTTCCTCGTCTTGACAGCACCAGGAGGTGTCTTGGAAAATAAGGTTATCTTTTGGATTTTAGATAAGATTACCTCTATTTTCCGTGCGGTTCCCTTCATCATCCTCTTAGCAATCATGTCGCCACTTTCTCACTTGATTGTGAAGACTAGCATCGGGCCAAATGCAGCCCTTGTCCCACTTTCTTTTGCAGTCTTTGCCTTCTTTGCCCGTCAGGTGCAGGTGGTCTTGGCTGAGCTGGATGGCGGTGTCATTGAGGCAGCTCAAGCGAGCGGAGCGACCTTCTGGGATATCGTGGGTGTTTACCTATCAGAAGGTCTTCCAGATTTGATTCGTGTGACGACTGTGACCTTGATTTCCCTTGTTGGGGAAACGGCTATGGCGGGAGCAGTTGGAGCTGGTGGTATCGGTAACGTAGCCATTGCTTATGGATTTAACCGCTACAATCACGATGTGACCATCTTGGCAACTATCATTATTATTTTGATTATCTTTACGATCCAGTTCTTGGGAGATTTCTTGACCAAGAAACTAAGTCATAAATAATGGAAGGAGTTCAACGGGACTCCTTTTTGTTTTCTCACCGAAATGCAAGAAGGATAAAGCTTCTTTTTAGAAATATGCTATAATAAACAAAGGTCCCCAATTAGCAAATCAGAAAGTTTGCTGTAGAAGGGATGATAATGTAAAGGAGTTTGGCTGGTATGAATTATTTTGAGGGGAATGATTTCTTCCTTCTCTTATTTGTAGTTTTACTGATTGGTTTTGTGGTAAACTTTTTTGAAAAACGTAAGGACTACTATATTTTGGCACTCTCTCTCTTATTTGCAGGAGCTATCTATGGTAAGAGTCGAGCGATGATTGTCTATTTGCTCGCCTTTATCGTTTACCAGTATTTTCTGGTTTTTCTAGCGCAGCGGATAGAGGCAAAGTGGCTGAAACCACTGGTTTTCCTTTCCATTCTTCCTTTGGTAATCAATAAAGTCTTTGCCCTGACTTCTCTGCATTTGTTGGCCTTTATTGGAATTTCCTATATGTCCTTTAAGACCATTCAGATCATGCTAGAAATATCGGATGGCTTGATCAAAGAAAAAATCAGTGTAAAAGATTACCTACAGTTTTTGCTCTTTTTCCCGACAGTTAGTGCTGGTCCGATTGATCGGAGTAGGAGATTTTTAAAAGAGATAAACGAGGTCATGCCCCGAAAAGAGTATCTAGAGTTAGCAGGGGACGGTGTGTATCGTATCGTTCTAGGCCTTTTTTACAAGGTTGTTTTATCAACCTATGTTTACCAGATGTTACTCGCTCTAAATAATACTGGCACAGTCGCTTATTCAATCAAGTATATGTACCTCTATACCTTGTATCTGTTCTTTGACTTTGCAGGCTATAGTCTAATGGCCGTTGGAAGTAGTAATATTCTAGGTATTCAGACACCGATGAACTTTAACAAACCTTTCTTGAGTGTTGATATCAAGGATTTTTGGACCAGATGGCATATCACCTTGTCGGCCTGGTTGAGAGATTTTGTATTTTCAAGAGTATTGATGCAGGTTATCAGGAAAAAATGGTTCAAAAATAGGCTACACAATGCAACCTATGCCTATATGGTCAATATGTTGGTCATGGGTTTTTGGCATGGTCTTAGCGTTAGCTACATTGTTTATGGTTTTTACCATGGTGTCTTGATGGCTGGATTTGAAGTGTATCAAAAGAAAAGCAATTTTTATAAGAAAAATAAAAACAAAAACTGGTATAAGCTACTAAGTTGGTTTGTGACCATGCATTTGGTTATGATTGGTTTCTTTATCTTTTCGGGTGAACCCTATAAAATCTTACTGTCGATTTTAAAGAGATAAGAGATTGAAAAGAAATTGGCTAGATCGAAGGGATAGGATAAAACGAGATGATTAAATTAAAAGCATTTTTACTATCGCTTGTGCTCGTAATTGCGACGCTTGCCCTTTTAAATGTGACGTATGTCAAGAAGATTGATGATTATTATAAAGTCAAGGATAACAGTATTCGTTACAGCACTTCGTATGAAAAGTATAAAAGTAGAGATATTCTAACAAGCAATATCACCCCCAATACACTGGTTCTAATGGGTTCCTCAGAGTTGGTTGCGACGATAAATGAGGACTATCATCCAAATAAAATTTTTAACTACAACGATTTTAATATCATGCAGATTGGGACCAGTTATTCTCAAAACATCATTCAGGCTACGACCTTGGGCTCTATTGAAGGATCAATGAGTAAGCGAAAAGTAGCTATAGTAGAGTCGGTTCAGTGGTTTGAAAAAGATGGGACCCATCAAGATGCCTTTTTGAACAAGGCTTCTCAGGAACATATTTTCCACATGCTAGATAATGACAAGATTAGTAAAGAAACGAAAGAAAAACTAATCAATCGGATTATCGAGATTACCAAAGGAAACAAGCAACAAAACGACATCTACAAAAAATACAAAAGTTATTTCATAGATGGAAAAGGAACCATTGTCGATAAAAAACTACTAGAGTTAGATAACGCGATGTATTCCTTTAAGCTCAAACGAAAATTTTATGAAAATCATGAGAAATCAGATTATCCTTCACTAGGAGACAAAACCCCAGACTATGATTGGGAAAAGATGACGGATCAGTTTGTGGAAGAGGTCAAAAAGAAAACAGACAATAATGACTATGCTGTTGATAATAACTACTACAATACTTACTTAAAAGATCGCTATGCATCGCTGAAAGATTCTAATAAAGATTTGAGCTAACTAGAGTCACCTGAATATTCAGATATGGAACTTTTCTTGACGGTTGCTAAAGAATTGGGCATTGAAGTTGAGGTTATTATTTTCCCAGTAAACGGGAAATGGAATGACTACACTGGTGTCTCAAGAGAGATGCGAGAAAAAACTTATAAAAAAATAGAAGATGTCGCAAAAAGCCATGGTGCAACCGTATTAAACTATGGAAACAGAGAGTATGATGATTACTTTTTATTTGACGTGATGCACGTTGGAGTGAAAGGATGGATGGAAGTTGAAAAAGAACTTTACAAATTTGCAAACCAAGCTAACTAACACACATCGTTTAATCTTGTGGACACTATTTTTCTATACGGTCATCTTGAGCATCGTGATTTACTGTTTTGTGACCGATTTTTCGAATATTCAAGAATTTATCTATAGTGAATTCTAAGATTGTATACAAAAAGGCCCTGGAACTACGTATTGCTAGTCTTCAGGGCTTTTAGCTTATAGTTTATCAGCTATTTTTTGACTTAGAAATTGCCCAACCAAAGCCCCAATCAAGGCACCTACGAGGATGCTCGAAACAAAGAGAAGGATTTTGTCCAACTCTGGAGCGACCATGATACGGTCAATGTATTCTTGGGATTTCCCACGTGCAAGTAAGGTGGCCACGTAAGCTTTGGGACGGATCCACATGAGGAAGATAGGGCCACTTGTGCTAAAAGCAAAGACGAGGAAGGAGAGGGTGTTTTTGATTCGATCTCTGTAGTTTCCGAGACGAGCGATGGCATCTGCTGCAAGACCACAGGCGAGTCCTGGGAGAAAGGCACCAGCGCCATGCTTGCTAGCTAGGAAGAAAAGTGCCATAAAAAGTCCTAGAGTGGTGATAGCGCCAAAACGAGGGACCTTCGTCAAAAGAAGCATGTAGACACTGCCACCGACAAGGGCAGAAAAGGCCGGCGCGTAGAACATATTGCCTGTTTGATCGACCAGGTGTCCTAGGAAGACTCCAATCCCTAGACAGAGGAAATAAAGGACGGCGGCCAAGAGGGTGGTTAAGATATTTTTCTTCATGAGAATCTCCTTGATGCGAATTAACAAAACCAATTGTATCACGCTTTTTGAGGATTGTAAATGGGAGTTCTATATTTTTGAAAACGTTTGAAATATGATATAATAGTTACATCGTTAGTTTAAGGAGAGTAGCATGGGAAAATTTCTAGAATTCGTCTTTAATCGTATCTTTTTGGGAATGATTGCGACGGCTTATTTCTGGCTATTAACACTTGCAGGAGGAGTAGTCTTTGGTTTGGCACCAGCTAGTGCAACTCTTATGAGTTTGTATGCGGAGCATGGGTATACCTATCGAGCATACCATTTGAAGGAAGCTTGGGAATTGTATAAGAGTAATTTTGTCAAGAGCAATCTGGCTTTCTATAGTTTTGTGTTTGTTGATCTTGTCCTAGTTTATGGTTTGTATCTTCTAGTTCAATTGCCCCACCAGACGATTTTCCACCTTTTGGCGACCTTCCTCAACGTCCTTGTAGTTGCTCTTGTCTTTCTAGCCTACACTGTTTCCTTGAAACTTCAGGTGTACTTTGATTTATCCTACCAAAATACCTTGAAACTGTCCCTTATCGGGATTTTTATGAGCCTACCTGCGATTGCCAAGGTTTTACTCGGGTCCGCTCTCCTTGTAGGAGTTGGTTATTATATGCCTGCCTTGCTCTTTTTTGTAGGAATTGGAATGTGGCATTTCTTTATCAGTGATATGTTGGAACCTATTTATGAAAGTATCCATGAAAAATTGGCGACAAAATAGAATGAAGCAGTTTTGGATTCACTCTCTTTTACGGATTTATAGTTTGGTTATGATCGTGGTCATTGCCAGTTTTGCGATTATGCTATCGTATGCTGACTGGGATTCACGTGAGAAAGAGGCCCAACGGGTTGCAGAACGTGTGACCACTCGGACAGTGAGTGAAGTGGAATACTATCACAGAGAGTCAACCCAACTTGCTCAGTCTTTGGTTGAAAATCAGGCCCGTATCGAAGGAATTTACAAGTATTTCAGTCTCAGCACACCAGACTATTTCTATTGGCAATTAGAGCGTAAAACTTCGCCTTATATCTCTGTTTCCCTGTATGAAAATATTGATGACCTCTATGTTCGGAATGATTTTGTGACTGGAGTGGCTATTGTTCTTCAGGACTACAAGGAAGTCTATGTTTCGACTAGAGAAAAACGCAGTGGAGAGAAAATTCCTGCGGAGGATTTTAAGCCAACAGCCAATAGTTTTGCCATTCCTGTTTCCGATCCTGTGTCTGACAAGGATTTAGGAGTGATCTATATCTCCCTATCCCCAGATGTTTTACATGGCGCTATTGACAATACTCGGGGTCATATCCCAATGGCTGTAACAGTAACTTCGCCTTTTGAGACTGAGATGTTCCATATTGGGGAGAAGGTCTCAGCCGAGCGAGAAAACTGGTTTGTAGGTGTCACCTCTCACGGTTATCAGGTTCGAGTTGCTGTTCCTAAAAATTTTGTTCTTACAGGAACTTTGACGAGTTCAGCTGTCATTATTGGGCTAAGTATTCTCTTTATCATTATTTTGTACGTGACCCTTAGACAGACTTTTTCAAATTACCAAAAGCAGGTCGTAGACCTAGTAGATTCGATCGAGGTGATTGCTCAAGGGGAAGAAGGCCTTCGAATCGATACCTCTGAAAAAGACCAAGAGTTGCTTCTCATTGCAGAAACAACCAATGATATGTTGGATCGCCTGGAAAAAAATATTCACGATATCTATCAGCTAGAGCTCAGCCAAAAGGATGCCAATATGCGAGCCCTACAGGCTCAAATCAATCCTCACTTTATGTACAATACTTTGGAGTTTTTACGGATGTATGCCGTCATGCAAAGTCAGGATGAACTGGCAGATATTATCTATGAATTTAGTAGCTTGTTACGCAACAATATCTCCGACGAGCGGGAAACGACCTTGAAGCAGGAGTTGGAATTTTGCCGAAAATATAGCTATCTCTGTATGGTGCGTTATCCTAAATCCATTGCCTATGGTTTCAAGATTGCACCAGAATTGGAAGAAATGAGAATTCCAAAATTTACACTCCAACCATTAGTAGAAAACTACTTTGCCCATGGTGTTGACCATCGCAGAACAGATAATGTCATCAGTATCAAAGCCTTGAAGGGCCAAGGATTCGTTGAAATCCTAGTAGTAGATAATGGTCGGGGAATGTCCGCTGAGAAACTAGCTGCCTTGCAAGAAAAATTAACTCAGCGAAGTTTTGAACACGAAGCAAGCTATAGTGGAGAGCGGCAATCAATTGGAATAGTAAATGTACACGAACGCTTTGTTCTCTACTTTGGGGATCGCTACCAAATCAGTGTAGAGTCAGCTGAGCAAGAAGGTGTTCGTTACCATATCATCATCCAGGATGAATAGAAAGGGTAGAAATGTATAAAGTTTTATTAGTAGACGATGAGTACATGGTGACAGAGGGGCTCAAGCGATTAATCCCCTTTGAAAAATGGGATATGCAAGTCGTCGCAACAGCTAATCACGCAGATGATGCTTTGGACTATATTAAGAAAAATCCAGTAGATGTGGTCATTTCCGATGTCAACATGCCAGATAAGACCGGACTTGAGATGATTAGGGAAATGAAAGAGCTACTTCCAGATACCTATTATATCTTGCTGTCTGGTTATCAGGAGTTTGAGTACGTTAAAAAAGCCATGAACCTTAGTGTCGTGGATTATCTGGTCAAGCCAGTAGACAAGGTGGAGTTGGGCAATTTATTAGAAAAAATTGCGCAACAGCTTCAGGAAAAGGTGGAGCAAAGTCAGACCCTCAGTCAAGAATTGGATGAGACAGGATTTACGAACTACCTGTCAGGTAAAGACAGCTGGTGGATTGGTCTATCCAAGGAAAAGCAGGGTTCTTTTACCATTCCTTACTATGTTTTGGGGCAAGACTGGCAGATTTTCATCTCTGATCAACAGCTCGATGGCATCATCGTGACACCATTTGAAGCACCCTACCAGCAGTCCTTTGAGAATTGGAAGATCAACGCTGAAAAAGCCCTCTTCTACGGTTCAGTCAATCTAGAAAAATCCGAGAGTTTGTTTGCTTATTACGAGCCGATTTATCGGGTGATTATCCAAGGGAATATCAATCAAATCATCGAAGAATTAACCTTGCTAGAGAAGGTCGTCTTGGAGAATACCCCGCGCGTGGCTATCACGAAGCAGCTCTTCACCCAGTTTGTCATGGATGTCTTTCATTTGTTTGAACACCTAAAAGCAGATGATATGACCGAGATTGTAAAAGCTATTCATGCCATTAACACCTTTGAAGAATTGGTTGCCTATATCAAAGAAACCTTGACCAAGTTCTTTGGCCAGTACCGCATGAATGAAAATGTGGTGAGCGTGCTGGAGGTGATTGGGCGTGATTATCAGAAAGAGCTCTCACTGAAGGATATTAGCAAGGATCTCTTTATCAATCCTGTCTATCTCGGTCAGTTGATCAAGAGGGAAACAAACTCGACTTTTGCGGAATTGCTCAATAAACAGCGAATAAAAGCAGCGCAGCAACTTTTACTTTCAACTAGTGATAGTATAGAAGATATTTGTTATGCCGTTGGTTACAGTAATGTTGGATATTTCTATAAAGTGTTCCGAAAATTGTGCGGAAAATCGCCAAAAGCCTACCGAAAACAGGTAGAAACTACACTATAATATTTGTATTCCTTTACAAAAAGTGCTATAATATCAATAATAACATCAGGAGGTTCTATCATGAAAAAGAAACCGATTTATCTATGGGTCTTGCTAATCTTGTCTGCCCTTATTTCAGCTACGTCTCTGTTTGAACTTTTGAAGCCCTTACCTAGCAAAGAAGTCCTTCGTGCTGCTCAAAAACAAGTTGCAGGGGTCAGTGCTCAGCAGGTAGAAGATAGCATTAATTATAGCTATAGAGTAGCAGAAGCATCTCATTCTATTTTTAATGTTGCCTTGATTGTGCTATCTGCTATTTTAGTGGTAGTAGCGATTGTGTTCCTTGTTCGTAAGAATTTGCAATATGCAAACTATACTTATGTTGGCTATGTTTTGTTAGCTATTATTGGTTCAATTTATACCTATGTGACTTTGCAAGACGCTGTGCAGTTGCTTCAAGATGAGACCATGCGTTTGACAATGAGTATTGGTTCAAAAGCTGTTAGCATTTTCTATATCGTTATCAATGTTCTTTTCCTAGCCCTTGTTTTCTATAAGATTTGGCGTCAACAGAAAGCCTTGGCAGAAGAAGAGGAAACAGAAGATCTTGCCTAAGTATTGACAAAAAAGAACTATCAAGATATAATCTTGGTAGTTCTTTTTCGATTAAAAATAAAATCATGGAGGTACATATGAAGACAATTTCTTTAGTTTATATCAGTCTAAGCGGCAACACTGAGAGTTTTGTGACGCGCTTGAAAGACTATCTCTTGTCCCAGTACGAGGGAATTGAGGTTCAAAAGATTCATATCAAGGATTTGGTCAAAGAAGGCCAAGATTTCTATGAAATGGACCATCCTTACGTTGCTTTTTTGCCGACCTATCTCGAAGGTGGGAATGGCGTGGATAACGGAGATGTCGAGATTTTGACGACACCAGTGGGAGATTTTATCGCCTATGGTGATAATGCTAGTAAGTGTTTTGGCGTGGTTGGTTCAGGAAATCGTAATTTTAATAACCAATACTGCCTGACAGCCAAGCAATATAGTCAACGTTTTGACTTTCCTGTCTTGGCTGACTTTGAAATGCGAGGCATACTGGAAGATATCAAACGTGTCGCAGCGATTATCGCAGATTTGTATGAGTTGGAAAAGGAGAATTAAAGTTGATATAAGAGGTGGTTGGAGTTTTTCAACTGTTTTTTTGAGTATAAACAGTCTTTAAGAACGTAAAAAAGCATAAGTTCAGGTCTTCAAAACCTTGTTCTTATGCTTTTTATCATAGAAATATTTGCTGAATTTTCTCTTGAAATGAAACCTTATCTTCATCTCGCACTTTGTCGATTATCCTGCTTTTCCGATGGCAAGTGCATAGATAAAGAAAATAGCAAAGCCAAAGAGGAAAATCAATCCTGCGATAGCGAGGAGTTTTAGCCAAGAAGGAAGATTTTTATTCTCACGTGTTACCAAGGCGTAGTTTAAAAGAGCGAAGAATGGTGTTGTCAGGAAAGAACCAATCATAGCAAAGCGGAGCATGGTTGAAACCTGACCAGCGAAGAACTTGATAATGACGATACCGATGATAGCAGTGATGGTCATCCAGATGTTCAAAGATTTGCGAGTATCCTCTTTTTGACGAATCAAGAGTCGTAGGGATTCCTGATTGACACGAGAGTAGCCATCGATAACGGTGATGACCGTTCCAAAGATACAAAGAAAGGCGATAAAGGTGATCAAATAACGGGACCATTCTCCAAGAACAGAGGCATACATACCCACAAATTGAGAGATGTATTTGGCTGAAGCAGCTTCAACTGCCTGCCCGGTAGGATACTGAATCAGTGCTCCTAGTGCCACGAAGAATACAGCTAGGATAGCAGTTCCAATGTAACCAACGTTAAAGTCGAAAAGAGCGTCCGCTGTATTAAAGTTGACGGTCTTTTTCTTTTCAGCAGACCAGAGTGAATTGATGGCTGAAATTTCAATAGGGGCAGGCATCCATCCTAAGAGGGAAACGATAAAAGGGAGTGCCGCCATTTGCCAAGGTGTCTTTTCGACAAAATCAGAGCTGTATTCAGGATGCTTAATTGCTGCAATGATAACTGCAAGAACAGTTGCAATGGTCAAAGCAGACATGATCCATTTTGCCATACCATCCAATAGTTTATAGCCACCAAAGAGTAGCATGGCCCAAATGACTGCAACAAGGATAAGGGACCATTGAGTGATGCTAAGACCAATCATTGGAAAAGCGCTAGCGATGATGGCTGAGCAAAGGATAGCGACTCCAGCTGTATTAACCATGGCAGAGAAGACGTTGAGGACAAAGAAAATCCAGAGATAGAGTTTCCCTTTTTCGGCATAGCCTTCCACCAAGGTTTTGCCAGTGTCGGCAGTATATTCGGCACCAAAACGGAAAAATGGATATTTAAAAACATTGGCCAAGATAACCAAGAGGAGTAGTGACCAACCATAAGAACCACCAGCTTGAGTAGAGGATACAATGTGAGAACCTCCAACGGCAGCAGAAGCCATTAGGATTCCTGGCCCCATTGCCTTTAGTTTGCTTGCCCAGGTTGACTGGTTTGATAACGTAACTTGTGACATAATAAACACTCCTATTTTTGAATTTTCAGAATAATCTGAATAGATAGCTACTATTCTACAAAAAACTTAAAGGAAATGCAAGAATATTTTGAAAAAACACAGAAAATTACAGAAAACTTTACATGCATTAATGAAATTTCTCCAAGGAGAATATAGTTAAGGCTAAAAAATCCGAGAAGAAAGCTTCTCGGATTTTGATTATTTCAATTGATCTGTGACGTCTTTTGAGAGCAACATTCCCAGATGGTAAGTTTTATTGATATGTGCAATGACATCATTGATATTTTCAGTCGTGTGAATTTTCTCTTTGATGTCAGACCTAAATGTCTCGTCCTTCAAGAGTTGCTCTTGGTAGAGTCTTTGAAGTCTTTCCTTCTCGTACTTATTGAGCAGAAAAAGGAAAACCAAGCTAAGTACAACGAGGATATAAGCATATTGGCTCATAGGAAATCTCCCAGTGTGATAAAGAAATAGTAAAAGTGAATAAATTGTTTCATTAAACAGCTGCAAGGCCGAACAAAATATAAATGTTATTTTGCCTCAATCTTTCAGATTGCTTTCAAGTAATTTAAAAGATTACGACATGAGCCTAACCAAATCGATATTATTTGGTTAGGTGAATTAGTGAAGCGTTTAGGCAATTCGTACTGGTTACGACGTCATGGGCTCTAAATCGATTATATTTAGGGACCATGACTAGTGAAGCGCCTAGCCAAAGTCCGAATAGGATTTGGCGTTAGTTACTTAGATTGCTCTGCAATCAAGTAACTTTGGCGATTTACATCTTCTCCGGCGCTTCTACTCCGAGCAAACGAAGAGCTTCTTTGAGGACGACTGCGGTTGCGTAGCTGAGGGCCAGACGACTGTCGCGCTCAGGACTTTCATCTAGGATACGTGTATGTGCATAATATTTGTTAAATGCTTGAGCCAAACTAATCGCAAATTTCGCAATGATAGAAGGTTCAAAGTTATCTGCTGCACGATTGATAATACGTGGAAAGTCCTGGAGTAGCTTAATGATTTCCCAGCTTTCAGCATCGTTCAAGCTGTAGTTGCCAGCTGCATCTGGTTTGAAATCGGCTTTGCGCAAGATAGATTGGATACGAGCGTAGGCGTATTGAACGTAAGGTCCAGTTTCTCCTTCAAAGGATACCATAGCTTCAAGGTCGAAGTCATATCCATTTGTACGGTCTGTCTTAAGATCATAGAACTTGATGGCCCCAACTCCAACAGCGTGGGCAACTTGGTCTTTATTTTCTAACTCAGGATTTTTCGCTTCGATTTGGGCCTTGGCACGACTAACAGCCTCTGCAATAGTAGGCTCTAGTAAGATGACATTTCCTTTACGAGTAGAGAGTTTTTTCCCTTCTTTTGTTACCAATCCAAACGGAACATGGACAATGTCTTGGCTCCAATCGTAGCCCATCTCTTGTAGTACTGCCTTGAGTTGTTTGAAGTGGGCAGATTGCTCTTGACCAACAACATAGATGGATTTTGCAAATTGGTATTCGTTTTTACGGTAAAGGGCTGCAGCCAAGTCACGTGTGATATAGAGAGTTGCACCATCAGATTTTTTGATAAGGGCTGGATGTTCAATCCCATATTTCTCAAGATTGACAACTTGGGCTCCTTCTGACTCAACAAGAAGTCCTTTTTCAGCGAGAATGTCTACAACAGCATCCATCTTATCGTTGTAAAAGGCTTCCCCGTTGTAGCTGTCAAAATCAACCTTCAATTCATTGTAAAGGCGGTTGAATTCCACTAAACTTTCATCACGGAACCATTGCCAGAGAGCGAGGGCTTCCTCATCTCCATTTTCCAGTTTACGGAACCATTCGCGTGCTTCTTCATCCAAGCTAGGGTCTTTTTCAGCTTCAGCATTGATGCGAACGTAGAGTTTAAGAAGTTCATCGATTGGATGCGCTTTAACGGCTTCCTCATTTCCCCATTTCTTGTAGGCAACAATCAACATTCCAAACTGTTTGCCCCAGTCTCCTAGGTGGTTGACCTTGACCGTTTGATAACCGATTTTTTGGAAAATATGTGACAAGCTATCTCCGATAACCGTTGAACGCAAGTGCCCAATAGAGAATGGTTTTGCGATATTGGGACTAGACATGTCGATAACAACATTTTCTTGTTTACCAATATGTTGGTCAGCATAGTGTTCTTTTTGAGTAATAACAGCTTGCAATACTTGAGTAGAAATGGCATTTTTATCAAGGAAAAAGTTGACGTAAGGTCCTGTTGCGACAACCTTTTCAAAGGCTTGGCTGTTAATTTTTTCAGCCAGTTCAGTAGCAATCATTTGAGGTGCTTTACGTTCGACTTTTGCAAGAGAAAAAGCAGGGAAAGCGATGTCTCCCATTTCTGAGTTTTTAGGGGTTTCCAGTAAATTTAAAATAGCCTCTTGGTCCAGGCTATCAATGACGCTAGCCAACTCGCTAGCAATCAATTCTTTTGTATTCATTAAGAGCTCCTTTTTGGACTTTTCTACTATTTTATCACAATTTTAAAGAAAGAAGAAAAAATTTTTGAAATCTCCTGTTTTTTTGGTATAATATAGTTATAAAATTAGTTATAAATATTCATATAAGAGGATTTTATGAGAAAAAGAGATCGTCATCAGTTAATAAAAAAAATGATTACTGAGGAGAAATTAAGTACACAAAAAGAAATTCAAGATCGGTTGGAGGCACACAATGTCTTTGTGACGCAGACAACCTTGTCTCGTGATTTGCGCGAAATCGGCTTGACCAAGGTCAAGAAAAATGATATGGTGTATTATGTACTAGCAAATGAGACAGAAAAGATTGATTTGGTGGAATTTTTGTCTCATCATTTAGAAGGTGTTGCAAGAGCAGAGTTTACCTTGGTGCTTCATACCAAATTAGGAGAAGCCTCTGTTTTGGCAAATATTGTAGATGCAAACAAGGATGAATGGATTTTAGGAACAGTTGCTGGTGCTAATACCTTATTGGTCATTTGTCGAGACCAGCACGTTGCCAAACTCATGGAAGATCGTTTGCTAGATTTGATGAAAGATAAGTAAGGTCTTGGGAGTTGCTCTCAAGACTTATTTTTAACAAGGAGAGACGGAAAATGGCGACAGAAAAGCTATCACCGGGCATGCAACAGTACGTGGATATTAAAAAGCAATATCCAGATGCTTTTTTGCTCTTTCGGATGGGTGATTTTTATGAATTATTTTATGAGGATGCGGTCAATGCTGCGCAGATTCTGGAAATTTCCTTAACGAGTCGCAACAAGAATGCGGACAATCCGATTCCTATGGCGGGTGTCCCCTATCATTCTGCCCAACAGTATATCGATGTCTTGATTGAGCAGGGCTATAAGGTAGCTATCGCAGAGCAGATGGAAGATCCTAAACAAGCAGTTGGGGTTGTGAAACGAGAGGTTGTTCAGGTCATTACGCCAGGGACAGTTGTCGATAGCAGTAAGCCGGATAGTCAGAATAATTTTTTGGTTGCCATAGACCGCGAAGGCAATCAATTTGGCTTAGCTTATATGGACCTGGTGACGGGTGACTTTTATGTGACAGGTCTTTTGGATTTCACGCTGGTTTGTGGGGAAATCCGCAATCTCAAGGCGCGAGAAGTGGTGTTGGGCTATGTCTCGTCTGAGGAAGAGGAACAAATCCTCAGTCGTCAGATGAATCTGGTACTTTCCTATGAAAAAGAAGGCTTTGAAGACCTTCATTTACTGGATTCACGATTGGCACCTGTGGAGCAAGCGGCATCTAGTAAGTTGCTCCAGTATGTTCATCGGACTCAGATGAGGGAATTGAACCACCTCAAACCTGTTATCCGCTATGAAATCAAGGATTTCTTGCAGATGGATTATGCGACCAAGGCTAGTCTCGATTTGGTTGAGAATGCTCGTTCAGGCAAGAAGCAAGGTAGTCTTTTCTGGCTTTTGGATGAAACTAAAACAGCTATGGGTATGCGGCTCTTGCGGTCTTGGATTCATCGCCCCCTGATTGATAAGGAACGAATCGTCCAACGTCAAGAAGTGGTGCAGGTCTTTCTCGACCACTTCTTTGAGCGTAGTGATTTGACAGATAGTCTCAAGGGTGTTTATGACATCGAACGCTTGGCTAGTCGGGTTTCTTTTGGCAAGACCAATCCCAAGGATCTCTTGCAACTGGCGACTACCTTATCTAGTGTGCCACGGATTCGAGCGATTTTAGAGGGAATGGAGCAGCCTGCTTTAGCTTATCTCATCGCACAGTTGGATGCCATTCCAGAGTTAGAGAGTTTGATTAGCGTAGCGATTGCTCCTGAAGCTCCTCATGTGATTACGGAAGGCGGCATTATTCGGACGGGATTTGATGAGACCTTGGATAAATACCGTCGTGTCCTCAGAGAAGGGACTAGCTGGATTGCTGAGATTGAGGCTAAGGAGCGGGAAAACTCTGGCATCAGCACGCTTAAGATTGACTACAATAAAAAGGACGGCTACTATTTCCATGTGACTAATTCGCAACTGGGAAATGTGCCAGCCCACTTTTTCCGCAAGGCAACGCTGAAAAACTCGGAACGCTTTGGGACTGAGGAATTGGCCCGTATCGAGGGAGATATGCTGGAGGCGCGTGAGAAGTCAGCCAACCTAGAGTATGAAATCTTTATGCGCATCCGTGAGGAAGTCAGCAAGTACATCCAGCGTTTGCAGGCTCTAGCCCAAGGAATTGCAACGGTTGATGTCTTGCAAAGTCTCGCAGTTGTGGCTGAAACACAGCATTTGATCCGACCTGAGTTTGGGGATGATTCACAAATCGATATCCAAAAGGGACGCCATGCTGTCGTCGAAAAGGTCATGGGAGCTCAGACCTACATTCCAAACAGTATCCAGATGGCAGAAGATACCAGTATTCAGCTAATTACAGGGCCCAACATGAGTGGGAAGTCAACCTACATGCGCCAGCTAGCTATGACGGCGGTTATGGCCCAGCTAGGCTCGTATGTGCCGGCAGAAAGTGCGCATTTGCCTATCTTCGATGCTATCTTTACCCGTATCGGAGCAGCAGATGACTTGGTTTCAGGTCAATCAACCTTTATGGTGGAGATGATGGAGGCCAACAATGCCATTTCGCATGCGACCAAGGACTCCTTGATTCTCTTCGATGAATTGGGACGGGGAACGGCAACTTATGACGGGATGGCTCTGGCCCAGTCCATCATCGAATACATTCATGAACATATCGGAGCCAAGACCCTCTTTGCGACCCACTACCATGAGTTGACCAGTCTGGAGTCCAGTTTGGAACACTTGGTTAATGTCCATGTGGCAACCTTGGAGCAGAATGGGCAGGTCACCTTCCTTCACAAGATCGAACCAGGACCAGCTGACAAATCCTACGGTATCCACGTTGCTAAGATTGCTGGTTTACCAGAAGAACTTTTAGCAAGGGCGGATAAGATATTGACTCAACTGGAGAATCAAGGGACGGAAAGTCCTGCTCCAATGAGACAAACAAGTGCTGTTACTGAACAGATGTCACTCTTTGACGCGCCTGCAGAGCATCCTATCCTAGCAGAATTAGCTAAACTGGATGTGTACAATATGACACCTATGCAGGCTATGAATGTCTTGGTTGAGCTCAAACAAAAATTATAAAAAGGACCCCACTCATGTGTTTGTGAGTGGGATTTTTCTCTATTACTTTTTATGAGCCAAGAGTTGATTGATGTGGTCTACTTTTTTAGCTTCTCTTTTATAGAGAATAACCCAGATGATAAGGTAGACGATTGCAAACTCTGGAATGAGTTGGAGATAGAAGGTCCAGTGGAAGGGGAACCAACCAGCCAGAGTTGCTAGTGGAACAAAGCCAGCCAGCATAAGGAAGAAATGGGAAAGTGTGGCACGGAGCAAGCTCCAATCACGGCTGAATAAACGACCACCAAAGCTAAAGAGAACACCGATAGCTGACCAGATGATCATACAGTAGAGCAAGACCAAGGCACCGTGAACCTGATGTTGAGCCATCGCTTGGCCGATAAGAGACTCGGGGCTTAGTGGGGTATAGGTATTTGGTGCATAAATGAGTGAAAAGAGGATAGAGAGGATGAGGCCGATAAGTACACCAGCGGCTGCATCGTGAAAGATTTGTTTTTTCATAGTTCTAATTTCTCCTTGATGGTTTTTAGGTAACGGCGTGAAGAGTAGGTGAAGCTTTCGTTTTTTAAGAAAATTTCAACCAGACCATTGGGCGTGAGCTTGAGATGAGAGATAGCGTCAATATTAACGATTTCTGATTGGGAAATTTGGATAAAAGTGGTCGGCAGAATGTCAAGAACTTGATAGAGTCGTAAATCAATGCTGTAGGTCTGACTGGCAGTTTCTGCTAGAACCTTTCGATTCTCGATATAGAAGCGTTGTATCTTATAAATCTTAACTAGATAGACCTGATCATCAATCTTTCCTTTGATTGTTTCTTTTTGGTCAAGATTTTCTACGAACTCGATGACTTTCTGGACTTTTTCGGTCGGCTGAGGAGTTTGGACAATCAGCTTTTCCTCCTCGTAAGTCTCCTTAATCTGTAGTTCTACTTTCATAAATTTCCCTCCTTTTCAGTTATACAAGGTTGTGATCACTTCCTGTACACCTTTATT
This sequence comes from Streptococcus sp. ST14, assembly GCF_046098195.1. Lineage (NCBI taxonomy): Bacteria > Bacillati > Bacillota > Bacilli > Lactobacillales > Streptococcaceae > Streptococcus > Streptococcus sp. ST14. The sequence continues at coordinate 100,912 of NZ_JBJUSF010000002.1, read as the reverse complement.
AATACTCTTCAAAAATCAAATTCAAACCACGTCAGCGTCGTCTTGCCGTACAAAAGTACTGTCTGCGCCTAGCTTTCTAGTTTGCTCTTTGATTTTTATTGAGTATACCACTATTTTACGACCCATGGCAAGAGCTTTTGTCTATGTGGAGAGGTTTGGAGTCTATGTGGTATTTGCTTTTTCTGATAGTATCTGAAATATGGTATAATAGCACTAATCAATTTCTAGGAAAATAGATACAGAAAGGGGCTGAAAGATGTCTCATATTATTGAATTGCCAGAGGTGCTGGCAAACCAGATCGCAGCAGGAGAGGTCATTGAACGTCCTGCTAGCGTGGTCAAAGAGTTGGTAGAAAATGCTATTGACGCGGGCTCTAGCCAGATTACCATTGAGATTGAGGAAGCTGGTCTTAAGAAGATTCAAATCACTGATAATGGTCATGGAATTGCCCACGATGAGGTGGAATTGGCCCTGCGTCGTCATGCGACCAGTAAGATAAAAAATCAAGCAGACCTCTTTCGGATTCGGACGCTTGGTTTTCGTGGTGAAGCCCTGCCCTCTATCGCTTCTGTCAGCGTCTTGACTCTGTTGACGGCGGTGGATGGTGCGAGTCATGGAACCAAGCTCGTTGCGCGTGGAGGTGAGGTTGAGAAAGTCATACCAGCGACTAGTCCTGTGGGGACCAAAGTTTGTGTGGAGGACCTCTTTTTCAACACACCAGCTCGTCTCAAGTATATGAAGAGCCAGCAAGCGGAGCTGTCTCATATCATTGATATTGTCAACCGTCTGGGCTTGGCCCATCCAGAGATTTCTTTTAGCTTGATTAGTGATGGCAAGGAAATGACGCGGACAGCAGGGACTGGTCAACTGCGTCAAGCCATCGCAGGGATTTATGGTTTGGCGAGTGCCAAGAAGATGATTGAAATTGAGAATTCTGACTTAGATTTCGAAATTTCAGGTTTTGTGTCTTTACCTGAATTAACCCGAGCAAATCGTAACTATATCAGCCTCTTCATCAATGGCCGTTATATCAAGAACTTCTTGCTCAACCGTGCTATTTTGGATGGTTACGGAAGCAAGCTTATGGTAGGGCGTTTTCCACTGGCTGTCATTCACATCCATATTGACCCCTATCTAGCTGATGTCAATGTGCATCCAACCAAACAAGAAGTGCGGATTTCTAAGGAAAGAGAACTGATGGCGCTGCTTTCAGAAGCTATTTCAAATAGTCTCAAGGAACAAGCCTTGATTCCTGATGCTTTAGAAAATCTTGCCAAGTCGACCGTGCGCAATCGTCAAAAGGTAGAGCAAACTATTCTCCCACTCAAAGAAAATACGCTTTACTATGAAAAAACGGAGGTAACTAGAGCCAGTCAAGCTGAGGTGGCTGATCATCAGGTTGAATTAACTGAGGAAGGGCAGGATTTAACCTTGTTTGCCAAGGAAACCTTGGAGCAACTGACCAAGCCAGCAAAACTGCATTTTGCAGAGAGAAAGCCTGTCAGCTATGACCAACTAGATCACCCAGAGTTAGATCTTGCCAGTCTCGATAAGGCCTATGACAAGCTGGAGCGAGAAGAAGCATCCAGCTTTCCAGAGTTGGAATTTTTCGGGCAAATGCACGGGACCTATCTCTTTGCCCAAGGTCGAGATGGACTCTATATCATTGACCAGCATGCGGCTCAGGAACGGGTTAAGTACGAGGAATACCGTGAAAGCATCGGCAATGTTGACCAGAGTCAGCAACAACTTCTAGTGCCCTATATCTTTGAATTCCCAGCAGATGATGCCCTTCGTCTCAGGGAAAGAATGCCTCTCTTAGAGGAAGTGGGTGTCTTTTTAGCAGAGTACGGAGCCAACCAGTTTATCCTACGTGAACATCCTATTTGGATGGCAGAGGAAGAAATCGAGTCTGGTATCTATGAAATGTGTGATATGCTGCTCTTGACCAAGAAAGTTTCGATCAAGAAATACCGAGCAGAGTTGGCTATCATGATGTCCTGCAAGCGGTCTATCAAGGCCAACCATCGTATCGATGACCACTCAGCCAGACAGCTCCTTTATCAGCTTTCTCAATGTGACAATCCCTATAACTGTCCACATGGCCGTCCTGTTTTGGTGCATTTTACCAAGTCGGATATGGAAAAGATGTTCCGACGCATTCAGGAGAATCATACCAGCCTCCGAGAGTTGGGGAAATACTAAACCTTATAGAAAATCAAACAGCCCTAGTTATAAAACTAGAGCTGTTTTGAATTTTTGAGTTGAACTTGTGTTCCAGCAAGCAAATCAGCTGGATGACGTTTGTCCTTGCGAAGGAGTCCCATCAGCAGAAAAATCAAGAAGAGAATCCCTGCTGAGGTTGACAAGAAAATTGACAGAGCATCTGCTTGATAAGCACTACGAATAGCTCCCATATGTCCCAACTGCCAAGGGAAAAACTTGATAGCAGAGCGCAAAAGGCTGTGGGAAAGGCTCCTATGCTTGTAAATCAGCTGTAAACCTGCCCAACGCTTGCCAAAACTTCCTTTTCTATAGTCGAGCCAAGCAAAGATGATAGTTAGGGGCAGAACCGAGCTAGAAAAAGCCAGAAGTTGGCTCTGGGCTTCAGTGAATACGGGAACGCCTCCTAGAACTAGATTGTAAAAGCCCATAGCTAGTAAAAATAAAGAAATGAGGTAGCCCGAGATAAAGAGCCAGTCTCCAATCAGCTCTTTCAGACGAGTTTTGATAGGTATGGGATTGTCAGTTTTTAGTTTCATCTTTAGCACCTTCTTTCTTAAAATCATCAAGGCATATAACCTTGTCCAGATACTTTTGCTTAATCTTTAGCGCCTTGTTAATAGCAATTGCAGAAGCGATTAAGAGAACGAAGGTTAGCCAGATCAAAGCGGTGAATTCGGCTGGAAAACTAGAACCGGCTAAAAAGAGATAGATAGCCAGAGCCAATACGAAAATATAAATCACTTGCCAAAGACCAAAGGATTTAACCTCTTTATAGTAGTTGTCCTTGTCTTCCTCCAAAATCACTGCCGTTGAAGATTTTTCAGAGTTTTCATCCAGTAAGAGATAGTCAGTTGTCACTTGAAAAATCTTGCTTAATTCAATAATTTTTTCGATTTCAGGAAGTACTTGTCCAGACTCCCATTTGGAGATGCTTTGCCGAGAAACATTGATTTGTTCTGCTAGTTTTTCTTGGGACCAACCTTTTTCCTTTCTGAGCTCAAATAGTTTTTCTGCGAGTTTCATTATTCTATCCTCCTTTTTCTACTTCTATCCTAACAATTTTTACTTATTATGAGAATACAATCTCCTGTACTATTTGTCAACCAGAGGTTGCACTTGTGTTTGCAGTTTTCAGCAAAAAAATATGATATACTAGGTAAGAAAAAGCGAAGAAATTATGAAAAAGGAATGAAAGATGAAAGAATTTTTTGCCCTCCCCAAGCAAATTCAAATGCGGGAATGGATGAGCTTTGTAGCACGGATTTTAGAGAGTGCCATTACTCCTTTTATGGCCATGTACTATGTTCAATATTTTGGAGCCTTTTGGGCGGGGTTATTGATGATCACAACCAAACTCATTGGTTTTTTAGCTGGGCTGTATGGTGGACATTTGGCGGATCTTTGGGGACGTAAGAAAGTCATTGACTGGGGAAACTTTGGTCTTGCGAGTGGCTACTTTCTTGTGCTGCTGGCAAATATGCCTAATCATATTTTTCCCTTTTTGACTTTTGTCGGAATGTTGCTGGCAGAGACCGCAGGAACTTTCTCTTGGCCGGCTATTGATGCGATGATTATTGATTTGACCGACGAGCAAAATCGCCGTTTCGTTTATACGATTAGTTATTGGTTTGTCAATGTATCCGTTATGTTAGGAGCAGGGCTTGCAGGTTTCTTTTACGACCACCATTTTTTTGAGTTGCTTCTGGTTTTGACGGTGATTAGCTTCTTGAATTTTTTCCTCGCTTGGAAATATTTTTCAGAAAGCAAGCCAGCTAATCTGGTCTTTGAGCATGGTAGCAGTCCTTTGGCAACTGTGAAAAATTATGTTTCTGTTTTTCAGGACAAAATTTTCCTACTTTATACGTTAGGGACTGTATTTAATGGAGTTATCTGGTTGCAAATTGACAATTATATACCCGTTCATTTGAAAGAGTCATTCATCGCGAGTAGTATTTTCGGTATTCATATTTCAGGAGCTAAGATGCTCAGTATCATGGTTTTTATCAATACCCTGATTATTGTTTGCTTCATAACGACTGCCAATCGTTTGACCAAGGAAATGAAGATCATACCGCAGTTTTTATTGGGAAGTATTATCTTTGACTTGGGTATGCTTTTCACCATTGTCTTCAGGAGTTTCTGGGCTCTGTTTTTGCTAGCCATTCTCTATACTATGGGGGAACTCATCTGCATGCCACCAAGCCAAGTTTTGCGGGCGGAAATGATGAATGAGAATAAGCTCGGAACCTACTCAGGTTTCCTTAATATGGCGCAGCCTTTAGCGTCTATTTTAGCGGGGGCGATGATTTCTATCAGCGCTGCAACAGGTGCTGTAGGTGTTTGGCTCGTTTTTATTGTGTGTGCAGTACTTGGGTTGCTTCTTATCATCAGAGCAGCGCATTTACAAGGAATTGCAAATCAATTATAGAAAGTGAAAATTATGTACGAATATTTAAAAGGAATCATTACTAAAATCACTGCCAAATACATCGTCCTAGAGGCAAATGGTATAGGTTATATTTTGCATGTAGCCAATCCCTATGCTTACTCAGGTCAGGTCAATCAAGAAACTCAAATTTATGTGCACCAAGTTGTCCGTGAGGACGCCCATCTGCTCTATGGTTTTCGATCAGAAGATGAGAAGAAACTCTTTCTTAGTCTGATTTCGGTATCAGGGATTGGTCCGGTATCAGCTCTTGCTATCATCGCAGCTGATGACAATGCTGGCTTGGTTCAGGCGATCGAGACTAAGAACATCACCTACTTGACCAAGTTCCCTAAAATTGGCAAGAAAACAGCCCAACAGATGGTGCTGGACTTGGAAGGCAAGGTAGTTGTGGCTAGTGATGACCTTCCTGCCAAGGTGGCAATGCAAACCAGCGTTGAAAACCAAGAACTGGAAGAAGCTATGGAAGCCATGTTGGCACTGGGCTACAAGGCAACCGAGCTTAAGAAAATCAAGAAATTCTTTGAAGGAACAACAGATACAGCTGAGAACTATATCAAGTCGGCCCTTAAGATGTTGGTGAAATAGGAGAAGTCTATGACAAAACGCTGTGGTTGGGTTAAAATGAACAACCCTTTATATGTAGCCTATCATGATGAAGAGTGGGGCCAGCCCCTTCATGATGACCGTGCTCTTTTTGAGTTGCTTTGTTTGGAAACTTACCAGTCGGGTTTATCTTGGGAAACGGTACTAAACAAACGCCAAGGATTCCGAGAAGTATTTCACAACTACCAAGTCCAATGTGTTGCAGATATGACAGATGGGGAGTTGGAAGCCTTGTTAGAAAATCCAGCCATCATTCGAAATCGCGCCAAGCTCTTTGCGACGCGTGCCAACGCCCAAGCATTTTTACAAGTCCAGAAAATCTACGGCTCTTTTGATGCTTATCTCTGGTCCTTTGTTGATGGACAAACCATCATCAATGATGTTCCTGACTATCACCTAGCACCTGCTAAAACAGCCTTGTCTGAAAAATTAGCCAAAGATCTTAAAAAACGAGGTTTCAAGTTCACAGGTCCAGTCGCAGTTTTGTCTTTTCTACAGGCGGCAGGCCTGGTTGATGACCACGAGAATGATTGCGAGTGGAAAAACGGAAATTAGTGAGTCCAAGCGTCTAACTATCTGAGAAAATAGAAAAAGCTGAGAAAATTATCTCAGCTTTTTGATTATATGCTAGTAACTTTTATAGTGCAGTAAGAAATGTCAGTCCACCTAAGACAACGCCAGCTGAGTTTGGAATAATTAGTATCCAATCCTTCTTAGGCTCTTTTGTCCATCCGTAAATAACCCAAATTAAACAAGATACTGCTGCGGATAAAGGCTGGAATGGTTGAGCTTTGTTGCCTTGTAAATTGGCAAAAATTTGTGGGATGTAGGCGATAAATACAACAATCCCGATAAAGGCTCCAATTGAACCGACAATTTGATTTATTTTTTGTTTAGTCATATACACCTCCTTTAAAAAGATATCATAGAAATAAGCAAAATGCAATAAATTTAGACACAAATTGTAACGAAAATCAATACCAAAGCACAAAAATGGAGAAATTGTTTATTTTTTGTTATAGTCAAAGCGAATGACTTGCTCTTTTGCATCCACATAAGCATAGACGCCAAAGGGTACAATGGCTCTTGGGGTTGCATGGCCAACGTTTAGATTATAGACAATCGGGATATTGCTGTCAATGATGTCCATTAGTGCTACCTTGTAGTCGTCATAGAAGGTTTCATCCATTGGCTTTCCGACCAAGAGTCCACTGATGACCTCGAATATTCCAGTTTCCTTTAAAGTCTGCACCATTTTTTTGAAGTTTTCCGGCTCAGGCTTTTCTTCGCTTGTTTCTAACAAGAGAATCTTTCCTTCCCAGTCGGATAAGTCAGGGAAGAGTTTGTACTTTTGGCAGAGCTCCGTGCTGTCTGCGTATCGAGAGTTGTCAAAGATATCATAGAGAGATTCAAGACAACCGCCGAGAATTTCTCCCTCAAACTGAGCACTTCCTTGCAACAAGTCAAAACCAGTATTTGCATGACTGACACGAGCTGTTCCCAGAGCCTTGGGACTAAAATCAGTTCGTTCCTCATACCAAAGGTCGCTAGGGCGGATTTCTGAGATTCTTCCTGTCTTGATCAATTCTTTAAAGTAGTGAAAGCTATAGGGCAACATCTCCTTGTCCAATTCACAAATGTCTGCTAGAAATGATTGGCCGTAAAAAGTCTTAATTCCTAGTTTGTGCAACATAAGGTGGTTCATGGTTGTATCCGAGAAGCCAAGAAAAATCTTTTGTTGGATAACCTTTTGGAGCTGGTCGTTTTCAAAAAGATAAGGTAGCAAGCGATAGGTATCATCCCCACCGATGGCGCAGAGGATCATGTCGATGCTATCATCCGAAAAGGCCTGCATCAAATCCTCTGCACGCGCCTCAGGATGGTCCTTGATAAAGTCTAAACCTTTTAGCGAATGGGGCAAAAAGATAGGATTGAGTCCCAAATCCTTGAGACGTTGGAGACCCAAGTCAACTTCGTGTTTGACAAAATCCTCTCCGATAACACCACTAGACAAACTAACAATACCAATAGTAGAAACCATATCTCATCCTCCTAGAAATAGATTGAGCCTATTCTATCACAAAAGATGAGAGAAAACTATAGGAATTAGAGTCAGAAGTACTATTGAATCTCAAGAAAGCAAGTGAAAAAGCAACCGCCTATGCAGTTGCTTTTCGTTTTTCTAATCTCACTAGATATGAGTTACTTGGTCAACTCTTGATTATAGGAGAGAGCTAAATCAATCCAGTAAGGAAGTTCTTTTTGACCTTCGATATCTAGGTCTATATAGCCATGATAAGGTCGCCCTCTCATCAATGTAGTATGAGCTCCTGTTCGGGGTAGAACTTGCTTTTCCATTTCTTTGCCAATTCTCACCATAACCAGCTCGTCTTTTCTGGAACTGACTGTAAGGACCATTTTCCCACGAATCATAAAGGCCAGGCCACCAAACAGTTTCTTTTCTTCTAACTCTTCTTCGAAAATTTGGGGAGGAAGTTTGAGTGCTAGAATTTTTCGAATCTGCTGAGCTAAAGATTGACTATATGCCATAGCTGTTCACTTTTCTTAATAACGTGATGGGCCCGCGCTTGCACTTCGGATATTGAAGCGTTTCTTGAGATAGAAGCGAAGGGCGAGAAGTGCTGCTCCTAGAATAGCCAAAGGCAATGGAGCAAGGACTGGATTGAGGTTTGCTGGTAGGAAGCTTGTTGCAAAGAAGACAACCAACCAAAGGACCATAGAGGCCAGGATGACGAGGATTGATTTCCAGAATGGAGGACGTTGGCTACGATCTGTGTCTGGTCCATAATACTGGTAGACAAAGTAGTACATCAAGTAGAAGGCAAGTCCCCCTACAAGTCCAACCAACAAGAGGGTAATCACCCCATAGCCAATAGCCTGATCTGTAGAGAAGAAGGTAGTCAGAGCGCTAACCAATGCAAAGAGACTGGTGATAAAAAGAGCGGAGTCCATAATCATGAGTTTTGGATCGTCATTTTCTTTTGGATGCTCTTTTTCGTATTGCTCCTTGACAGTGAAGCTATGAGCCCAGTGGGTTGGAGCCCCGTAGAGGGAACGAGCGGTCGTCCCTTTGGCCTGCTCTTCAAGGATTTTAGGAATGACTTCCTCAAAGACAGCCTTAATTTCAGCGTCTGTTTTACCATCTTTGATAAATTGTTGGGTAGCGATGTGGATAAACTCTTGGTTTTTCTTAGTTAATTTTTGTAAATCAATCTGAGACATAGGGATTCCTCTTAGAACCATTTTTTATGGATGAGATAGAGAGTGAGCGAAACACTCATTGCAAAGGCGATAAAGACGATTAACCAGAAGGCGTGTGGTTCACCGTTCAAAGGGATTTCATTATCCTTGAAGTTCATACCATAGGCTGAGAAGATCATGGTTGGGACAGACATGACAATGGTCACGAGAGCCAGAGTCTTCATGATGTTGTTTTGGTTATTGGAAATGATAGAGGCAAAGGTCTCTGTCATAGAGTGAAGGACATTTCCATAGATATCTGCCATCTCGATGGCCTGTTGGGTTTCAATCAGGGTGTCTTCGAGCAAGTCTTCGTCTTCTAGGTATTTCTTGATATTGCTAGTTGCGCTGGTCAATTTCTTAATCACGCGTTCGTTCGTTTTAAGTGAGGCCTTGAAATAGACGATGGTCTTTTCCAATTCCATGAGCTCGATCAGCTCTTCGTTTCGAGTAGACTTGTGAAGTTGACTTTCGATTTGTTCACTCTTACGGTCGATCGAACGAAGGGCAGTAAGGTAAAGTTCGGCGTTGCGGTAGAGAATCTGGAAGATAAAGCGTGAACGCATGAAGGTGTAAAAGTTACGCAGTCTACGGTTGATAAAGACATCGAGAACGGGGAGGGATTCCAAGCAGGTGGTGATAATGGTTTCCTCGGTGATGATAATCCCCAGCGGAATCGTAACGTAGTAGGTACGATTGTTTCTTTCCTCAGTGATGGGAACGTCTACGATGATCAAAGTATACTCATCTTCGATGGTAATACGGGACATTTCTTCCGCATCGAGCGGTGCTCGAAGGTCGGCAATATCAATGTCAAAGGCGTTGGCGATTTCCAACGATTCATTTTGTGTAGGATTGACGAGATTGATCCAAGTACCCGGTTCAAGCGTGTCGATCTCTTTAAATTCAGTTGTTGTTGAGAGAAAAACTTGTTTCATATCCCCTATCCTTTCCTACTATTCAGTGATTCATTTTTTGCACCGTACTATTATACTATAAAAACAGCTTTTTGGGTAATAGAATTTCACATTTTTTGGTATAATGGAAAGCAATAATGGACTAGAAAGAACAAAGATGCAAGATAAAATTGTGATTCATGGGGCACGTGCCCATAACTTAAAAAATATTGATGTGGAGATTCCGCGAGACAAGCTAGTTGTTGTGACTGGTTTGTCAGGGTCTGGGAAATCCAGTCTGGCCTTTGATACCCTCTATGCGGAGGGTCAACGTCGCTATGTAGAGAGTCTATCAGCTTATGCTCGTCAGTTTTTGGGCAATATGGAAAAACCTGATGTGGATGCCATTGATGGCCTCAGCCCAGCTATTTCCATCGACCAGAAAACCACCAGCAAAAACCCTCGTTCGACCGTGGGAACGACGACTGAAATCAATGATTATCTGCGTCTCCTCTACGCACGTGTGGGGACGCCTTACTGTCTCAACGGACACGGGGCTATCAAGGCTTCTTCTGTAGAGCAAATCGTGGATAAGGTTTTGGAATTACCAGAACGCCAACGTCTGCAAATTTTAGCTCCGGTCATTCGTAAGAAAAAAGGGCAACACAAGAGTGTCATTGAAAAGGTTCAGAAAGATGGCTATGTCCGTGTCCGTGTGGATGGGGAAGTCTATGATGTGACCGAAGTGCCAGAGTTGTCCAAGAGCAAGCAACACAATATCGATGTTGTGGTTGACCGTATTGTTATCAAGGAGGGCATTCGTAGCCGTCTCTTTGACTCCATAGAGGCTGCCCTTCGTATCGCAGAAGGTTATGTCATTATCGACACTATGGACGATTCTGAGTTGCTCTTTTCTGAGCACTATGCCTGTCCAGTTTGTGGTTTTACTGTTCCAGAGTTAGAGCCACGTCTCTTCTCCTTTAATGCTCCTTTTGGCTCATGCAGTGAGTGTGACGGTTTGGGCATCAAGCTGGAGGTGGATGTTGACTTGGTGGTTCCTGATACCAGCAAAACTTTGCGTGAGGGAGCCTTGGCACCTTGGAATCCTATCTCATCCAACTACTATCCAAACATGCTAGAGCAGGCCATGACAGCCTTTGGAGTGGATATGGATAAGCCTTTTGAGGACTTGTCAGAAGAAGATAAAAACTTGATTCTTTACGGGTCTGATGGCAAGGAATTCCATTTCCACTATGAAAATGAATTTGGCGGTGTGCGCGATATTGACATTCCTTTTGAGGGAGTTGTCAATAATATCAAGCGTCGTTACCATGAGACTAACAGTGACTACACCCGTACCCAGATGCGACTCTACATGAATGAGCTGACTTGTGGAACCTGTCATGGCTATCGTCTCAACGATCAGGCCTTGTCTGTTCGTGTAGGTGGCGAGCAAGGACCACATATTGGTGAAATCTCAGATCTGTCTATCGCAGACCACTTGGAGTTGGTGAGCCAGCTGACCTTGTCTGAAAATGAAGCGATTATCGCCCGTCCCATTCTCAAGGAAATCAAGGATCGATTGACCTTCCTCAATAACGTAGGTCTTAACTATCTGACCCTGTCACGTTCGGCAGGAACCCTATCAGGTGGAGAGAGTCAGCGTATTCGCTTGGCAACCCAGATTGGGTCCAATTTATCAGGTGTCCTTTATATCCTGGATGAGCCGTCGATTGGTCTTCACCAGAGGGATAATGACCGCCTGATTGCTAGTCTGAAAAAGATGCGTGACTTGGGCAATACTCTCATCGTGGTGGAACACGACGAAGATACCATGCGCGAGGCGGATTATCTGATTGACGTTGGTCCAGGTGCCGGTGTTTTTGGTGGCGAGATTGTTGCTGCAGGAACACCCAAGCAGGTGGCCCGTAATAGTAAGTCTATTACAGGCCAGTACTTGTCAGGTAAACGTGCCATTCCAGTACCAGAAGAGCGCCGTGCCGGAAATGGTCGCTTTATCGAAGTGACAGGTGCGCGTGAGAACAACTTGCAAAATATCACTGCTCGCTTCCCATTAGGAAAATTCATCGCGGTGACAGGTGTGTCAGGTTCAGGGAAATCGACCTTAATCAACAGCATCCTCAAAAAAGCCATTGCGCAGAAGCTCAATCGCAATTCAGACAAGCCTGGTAAATTTAAGACGATTACAGGGATTGAGCATGTAGACCGCTTGATTGATATTGACCAGAGTCCAATCGGGCGAACGCCAAGGTCTAACCCGGCTACCTATACGGGAGTTTTTGACGATATACGTGACCTTTTTGCCCAGACAAACGAAGCTAAGATTCGAGGCTACAAGAAGGGCCGTTTCAGTTTCAACATCAAGGGCGGTCGTTGCGAAGCCTGCTCAGGTGACGGGATTATCAAGATCGAGATGCACTTCTTGCCAGATGTATACGTGGCTTGTGAAGTCTGCCACGGGACTCGCTACAACAGTGAAACCTTAGAAGTTCACTATAAGGAAAAGAATATCTCGCAAGTCTTGGATATGACGGTTAACGATGCGGTGGAATTCTTCCAACACATTCCAAAGATTCAACGCAAACTTCAGACCATCAAGGATGTGGGACTGGGCTATGTAACGCTAGGGCAACCGGCTACCACCCTTTCTGGAGGAGAAGCCCAGCGTATGAAGTTGGCTAGTGAACTCCACAAACGCTCGACAGGGAAATCTTTCTACATTCTCGATGAGCCGACGACAGGACTTCATACTGAAGACATCGCTCGTCTGCTCAAGGTCTTGGCTCGCTTTGTCGACGATGGCAATACAGTCCTCGTCATCGAGCACAATCTGGATGTTATCAAGACTGCAGACCATATTATTGACTTGGGACCTGAGGGCGGTGTCGGTGGTGGAACCATCATTGCAACAGGAACTCCCGAAGAAGTAGCGGCCAATGAAGCCAGCTACACAGGACACTATTTGAAAGGAAAGTTAGATAATGAATAAACGTGTGCAAGCATTTCTAGCTAAAATGCAAGAAAAAGAACTAGATGGTATCATCATCAACAACCTTAAAAACGTCTATTATTTGACTGGTTTTTGGGGTTCAAATGGAACAGTCTTTATCAGCCGTGACCGTCAGGTTTTGGTGACAGACTCTCGCTATATCATTGCAGCTAAGCAAGAAGTGACAGGTTTTGAGATTGTGGCTGACCGTGATGAGTTGGCAGTCATTGCAGGTATTGTCAAGGATATGGGCTTGTCTCGCGTCGGTTTTGAGGACGAGATTTCGGTCTCTTATTACCACCGTATGCAGGCTGCTTTTGCAGGAATTGATTTGCTTCCACAGACTCAGTTTGTTGAAGCGCTTCGTATGATTAAGGATGAGAAGGAGATTGCGACTATTCGCAAGGCTTGTTCTATCTCAGACCAAGCTTTTCGCGATGCGCTTGATTTTATCAAACCTGGAAAGACTGAAATTGAGATTGCCAACTTCCTTGATTTCCGCATGCGTGAGCTAGGAGCGGCAGGCTTGTCTTTTGATACCATTCTAGCGAGTGGTATCAACTCTTCTAAACCACATGCCCATCCCATGCACAAACCAGTAGAGCTGGGAGAAGCCATCACCATGGACTTCGGCTGTCTTTACGACCACTATGTCAGCGATATGACACGGACTATCTATCTAGGACATGTCAGTGACGAGCAGGCAGAAATTTACAATACTGTCCTGAAAGCCAACCAAGCCTTGATTGATCAAGCTAAGGATGGCTTAGGTTTCCGCGACTTTGACAAAATCCCTCGTGATATTATCATCGAGGCAGGCTATGGCGACTACTTTACCCACGGTATTGGACACGGTATCGGACTGGATATTCACGAAGAACCTTACTTTAGCCAAACTTCCAAAGAAGTCATTAAATCTGGTATGGTCTTGACTGATGAACCAGGTATTTATATTGAAGGTAAATACGGCGTTCGTATTGAAGATGATATCTTAATTACAGATAACGGTTGCGAATTGTTGACTCTAGCGCCGAAGGAATTAATTGTTATTTAAGAAAATTATGATAAATCATTGACTTTTATATTTTAAAGGTTTATACTGATAAACGAAAACGGTAGGTGAGGCTACCATAGGGATACGGATGACTACCGCAAAGCAGTGGAGACACTACTCGTTGGTCAACAGTCCTGGTCGCGAAGGCCAAGACTAAGCTCATTACATCGCCCTATGGAGTTAAAGCTTGAACGAAAAAACAGATAATTAGTTTTTTAATCCTGCCATTTTATGGTGGGATTTTCTACTGTTTTAGAACAAGGAAAGGAGACAAACGATGCAAATTGACGATCATCCAGAACCGCACATACACAGCCAATCGCTGATTTGTGTCGTTCTGCCCTTATAAAGTGATTGGTCTCTGTGTATGAAACACATCATTCATACAGATAGGAGAAACCAATGAAAACTACAAAAGAAAGATTAGCAACAGCTATTCACACACCCTTAAACGAAACTCTATCTTTTTATAAGACAAGTCTAACAGGCTTGACTGAGGAGCAGGTGGAGAAAAATCGTGACCTATATGGCGAAAACACCATCACCAAGGGTCAAGAAGACAGTATCCTCAAAAAGATTTACGAATCTATTATCAATCCATTTACAATCATCCTGCTGGTCATCGCTATGATCTCCATGGTGACCAATGTCTGGTTGGCGAAGCCTGGACAAGAAGATCCGACAACCTCTATCATTATCGTCGTTCTCGTTCTAATCTCTGGTGGTATACGCTTTGTCCAAGAACTGCGGAGTGACAAGGCTGCGACCAATCTATCAAAAATGATTGTGAACACAGCCACAGTTATTCGTGAAGGCCAGAGTTTAGAGGTTGCAATTGAAGATTTGGTCGTTGGAGATATAGTCAAATTAAGTGCTGGGGATATGATACCAGCAGACCTCCTTTTGATTGAATCACGTGATTTCTTTGTTCAACAGTCTGGTTTGACAGGTGAAAGTGACTCGGTTGAAAAACTAGCCTTGTCAAAAATGAGTCAGTCAAATTTTGATAGTCTGCTAGAAGCAGAAGCGCTCGCTTTTATGGGAACCAATGTGATATCAGGAAGCGCCAAGGCTTTGATTCTAGCGGTCGGTGATGACACCATGATGGGAGAAATCGAGCAGACTCTCAATACCTATGACGAACCGACCTCTTTTGAACGGGAGATGAACAGCATCTCTTGGCTCTTGATCCGTTTGATGTTGGTCATGGTTCCCATCGTCTTTCTCTCCAATGGCTTGACAGATGGCGACTGGCTGGAAGCAGGTGTGTTTGCACTGAGTGTTGGTGTTGGATTGACACCTGAGATGCTTCCTATGATCATCACGGCTAGTTTAGCAAAAGGCTCCATTATCATGGCCAAGGAAAAAGTCGTCATCAAAAAACTCAATGCCATACAGGACCTAGGTGCTATTGATATCTTATGCACGGATAAAACCGGAACCCTTACCCAAGACGAAATTGTCCTTGAATATCCTTTGGATATACACGGAGATTTGGATTTGTCTGTGTTGAGACGGGCCTACCTCAATTCCTATTTTCAAACCGGTTTGAAAAACTTGATGGACCGTGCTATTATCAGTAGAACTGAAAAAGAAGCTAAAGAACACGCTATTCTACAAAATTTAGATACTAGCTTCCAAAAAATAGATGAATTACCTTTTGATTTTGAACGCAGACGGATGAGTGTCATCGTCAAGGATGAGAACGAAGTTGTTAGTTTGGTAACCAAGGGTGCCCTAGAGGAAATGCTTGCGATCTCAACCCATGTGGAATATCAAGATCAGATTAGCCCTCTGACGGATGATATCCGAGTGGAAATCTTAAAAGAAGTAGATCAACTTAATCAACAGGGATTGCGAGTCTTGGGAGTCGCTTATAAAACAGGCCTAAAAGAAGGTTTTGCTTACTCAGTTGAAGATGAAAAAGAGATGATTCTAACAGGATATCTTGCCTTTCTAGATCCACCAAAACCATCAGCAGCACCTGCTATCCAAGCTTTGTTAGAACACGGTGTTCAAACAAAGATCTTGACGGGAGACAATGAGAAGGTAACCCACGCAGTTTGCGAAAAAGTTGGTTTAGACGTTGATCAAATCTTGTTGGGTTCTGATATTGATGCCATGACGGACGAAGAGTTGGCTCAAGCAGTTGAGAAAGTGACGGTCTTTGCCAAACTCTCTCCGGATCAAAAAGCACGAATCATTTTACAAATCAAATCGAATGGACATTGTGTCGGCTATATGGGAGATGGGATCAATGATGCCCCTTCTATGAAAGTGGCCGATGTGGGGATTTCGGTTGATACAGCAGTAGATATTGCCAAAGAAACGGCTGATGTCATTTTGCTAGATAAGGATTTGATGGTGCTTGAAAAAGGGCTGGTTGAAGGACGCAAAGTCTATGCCAACATGACCAAATATATCAAGATGACGGTCAGCTCTAATTTCGGGAACATTTTCTCTCTGTTAGTGTCTGGTATCTTTTTACCTTTCCTTCCTATGGCTCCGATTCACTTGATTGTGTTAAACCTCGTCTATGATCTTTCTTGCATTGCCTTGCCATTTGATAATGTGGATGAAGACTTTTTGAAACATCCTCATAAGTGGGAAGCTAAGTCTATTACTCGTTTTATGATTTGGATGGGTCCGATTTCTTCTGCCTTTGATATTTTGACCTTTATCTTGCTCTATTTTGTCATTGTCCCAATGGCGACAGGTCAAGCCTATGCTCACGGAGCAGAGGCTGCAACGGGCTTTATTATTTTGTTCCAGACAGGTTGGTTCATTGAATCCATGTGGTCCCAAACCATGGTTATCCATATGCTTCGTTCAGCAAAACTTCCTTTCTTACAAAGTCGTCCATCATGGTTTGTTCTTGGAACAACCTTGCTAGCAGCTAGTTTTGTGACCTTCCTTCCCTACTCTTCAATTGCTAGCCTGCTTCATTTAACCCCTTTGGAACCAATTTATTTCCTCTTTTTGCTTTTGATTATCGTTCTCTATATGATAAGTGTTACAGTTGTAAAACGATTGTATATCAAAAAATTTAAAAGTTGGTTATAAATTGATTTTGTCAAGAAAAAAGTACGAAAATCGCGAAAAAAGTTAATTTTTTTTAAAAATAGGTCGCAAGTCGGATGTTTTTTATGGTATAATAGACTAAACTGATAGTAACATGTAGCGAAAGGGGTAGGTACATGATCAAAATTTATACAGTCTCAAGTTGTACTAGCTGTAAAAAAGCGAAAACCTGGCTCAATGCCCACCAGTTAAGTTATAAAGAACAAAATCTCGGTAAAGAAGGAATTACAAGAGAAGAGTTATTAGATATTCTAACGAAAACAGATAATGGAATCGCCAGTATCGTTTCGTCAAAAAACCGCTACGCTAAGGCACTTGGAGTTGACATCGAGGATTTGAGTGTCAATGAAGTGCTCAACTTAATCATGGAAACACCACGGATCTTAAAGAGTCCGATTCTCGTTGATGAGAAGCGCCTGCAAGTCGGCTATAAAGAAGATGATATCCGTGCCTTCTTGCCACGCTCTGTCCGTAATGTAGAAAATGCAGAAGCACGTCTACGTGCAGCTCTATAAAACATCAAGGCTGGGAGTGACTCCTGGCCTTGTTTGCTCTTTTGTTTTAAAATCATGTGAGGAATTATGAAAAAGTTACTAATTGCTAGTTTTGCTCTCCTCTTTTTGCTTGCGGGATGTGGGCAAAAAAAGGAAACTCCTGCTGCTTCCACAACAGCATCTGAACCTCTCCAATCCAACCTTCCCGTTTTGGACAATGCCGAAAAGAATACGGTTGTCACCAAGACCTTGCTGATGCCGAAGTCAGAAAATGGAACGCAGCAGATTCAGACCATTACTTATAAAGGCAATCAGTTTTTGACCTTGACCATCCAGCAAAAACGACCTGTCGGGGATGAACTCAAGACTTTTATCTCTGAAAATGGCCTAGAGGAAACGCAAAAAGCGCTTCTAGAAGCTGAAGAGAAGGATGAGACCATCCAAGAGGCGCGCAAACTGGCAGGATTTACACTGGAAACCAAGCTACTCAGCGAGACAGAAATCCAGACTACAACGACTTATGATTTTCAAGTTTTGGATGTCAAAAAGGCATCTCAACTAGAATATTTAAAAAATATTGGTCTTGAAAATCTCTTAAAAAACGAACCTAGCCAGTATATTGCTGACAGAGTGGCAAATGGGGCGACAGAACAGTAAGAAAATCCAAATAAACAAACTGATTTATTTGTAGAACGTAAGGAAATATGCTATAATAGTAATATTCTAAGGAAAGAGGGTGTTAGAATGGGATTTACTGAAGAAACTGTACGGTTTAAATTGGATGATTCCAATAAGAAAGAAATTAGCGAAACGTTGACAGATGTCTATGCTTCTTTGAATGACAAGGGCTACAATCCGATTAACCAGATCGTCGGTTATGTATTGAGTGGTGACCCTGCCTACGTTCCTCGTTATAACAATGCACGAAATCAAATCCGTAAGTATGAGCGTGATGAAATTGTTGAAGAATTGGTACGCTACTACCTTAAGGGACAAGGAGTCGATCTATAATCTATGAGAATTATGGGATTGGACGTCGGTTCAAAAACAGTAGGGGTGGCGATTAGCGATCCCCTAGGATTCACCGCTCAGGGACTTGAAATCATCCAGATTAATGAGGATCAGGGCCAGTTTGGTTTTGACCGTATCAAGGAATTGGTTGACAGCTATAAGGTAGAACGCTTTGTAGTAGGTTTGCCAAAAAACATGAACAATACAAGCGGACCGCGAGTAGAAGCCAGTCAAGCCTATGGTGCCAAGCTAGAAGAACTCTTTGGTTTGCCAGTAGACTATCAGGATGAGCGTTTGACAACGGTCGCTGCGGAACGTATGTTGATTGAACAAGCAGATATCAGCCGTAACAAACGCAAGAAAGTTATTGATAAGTTGGCTGCTCAGCTGATTTTGCAAAATTATTTAGATAGAAAATTTTAAGACAGAGGAGAAACTATGTCACACGATCACAACCACGATCACGAAGAACGTGAATTGATTACACTTGTTGATGAACAAGGAAATGAAACTTTATTTGAAATCCTTTTGACCATTGATGGAAAAGAAGAATTTGGTAAGAACTATGTTCTGCTTGTACCAGTTAACGCAGAAGAAGACGAAGACGGGCAAGTTGAAATCCAAGCCTACTCATTCACTGAAAATGAAGATGGAACAGAAGGCGAATTGCAACCAATTCCAGAAGACTCAGAAGACGAATGGAACATGATTGAAGAAGTCTTCAACAGCTTTATGGAGGAGTAAAAATATCCGGGGGATATTTTTACCCCAGTTCCTTGAAATAAGAGAGAACTGGTAAATCTGGGTCTGGGAGACTGTATCACCCCAACTCCTAGAAACTAGAAAGAGTTGGAATATCCAGTGGATGTTTTTAGCCCTGAGCCAGAAATTAGAAACGCAGGAATGTCCGGGGGATGTTTTTAGCCCACGTTGAAATTCATAGTAGCTAGTGATTAGCTAACCAGGTAAGAGGTTGGGATTGTTGTCCCGGCCTCGCTTTTTATTTACAGTAAAACTTTAGTGCGCTAGTTGATTGGATTGTTGTTAAGGAGACATGTATGTTTGAAGTAGAAGAATGGCTTCATAGTCGGATTGGTTTAAACTTTAGATCTGGTCTTGGACGAATGCAGCGAGCTGTGGATTTGCTGGGGAATCTAGAGAAGACTTATCCTATTATCCACGTAACAGGGACTAACGGTAAAGGGTCAACTATTGCCTTTATGAGGGAGTTGTTTGTTGCTCATGGTAAAAAAGTTGGTACTTTTACCTCTCCTCACATCGTCAGTATCCATGATCGAATCTGTATCAATGGACAGCCGATCGCGGAGGAAGACTTTGTCCGTATAGCTAACCAAGTCAAGGAGATGGAGAAAACTCTCTTAGAAACACATGATCAATTGTCTTTCTTTGAGTTGTTGACCTTGATTGCCTTGCTTTACTTTAAAGAGCAGGGAGTGGATCTAGTTCTGCTAGAAGTGGGGATTGGTGGTTTGCTTGACACAACGAATGTCGTAACAGGAGAGATTGCAGTTATTACTTCCATTGGGCTAGATCATCAGGAGACCTTGGGAGATAGTCTGAAGGAAATAGCCGAGCAGAAAGCTGGTATTTTCAAGGCCGGCAAGAAGGCGGTCATTGCTAAACTTGCTCCAGAAGCGGAGCTTGTCTGTCAAAAAAGAGCAAGAGAGTTAGCTGTTGAACTTTATCAAGCTGGGCGAGACTTCACCTTGACTGCTGGGGATTTTTCAAGTAGCCTAGCAAGCTTTTCACAGCTTGAAATCAGTTTGGAGGGTGTTTATCAGCAGGAAAATGCCGCCTTGGCTTTACAAACTTTTCTTCTGTTTATAGCTTCAAGAGGTGAAAGGGTCGAAGAAGAGTTTGTTAGACGGGCTTTGAAGGAGACACATTGGGCAGGTCGATTGGAACGGATTCGCCCGCAACTCTATCTAGATGGGGCTCACAATCTGCCAGCCTTGACTCGTCTAGTAGAGTTTATCCAGGGGGAAATCCAGCAAGGCTATCAAGTTCGCATCCTTTTTGGAGCTCTTAAACGCAAGGATTATCAGGGGATGCTAGGCTATCTAATGGAGCAGTTGCCTCAGGTGGAACTTAAGGTAACGGGCTTTGACTACCAAGGCTCCTTGGATGAGAAGGATGTGGCGGGTTACGATTTGATTTCTTCCTATGGGGACTTTATCAGAGAATTTGAAGAAAAGGCCAATGATCAGGACTTGCTTTTCGTGACGGGATCCCTCTACTTTATCTCAGAAGTCCGAGCGAGTTTGCTAGGAAGTGATGAGATTGGTTGACCTTCTAGGCTTAAGTTGTTATACTTGAGGTAGGAGGTGCATCTGGAAACTGATCCAGCAAAACATTGGCACAAAAGAAAGGAAATCGCTATGAAAACAAAAACATTCACACTTTCTATTGCTTCCCTAGCAATTCTTAGTCTTTTAACAGCTTGTGGATCTAAGACACAAGCACCTACCCAGCAATCTGCTCAACAACCATCTACTCAACAAGAGTCATCTTCTAGTGCTGCTACAAGTGCCAGCCAACCACAGGCGTCCTCAAGTCAGGACACTACTGTAGCTCAACCTACGAATATCGATGGTACCTATACTGGAAAAGATGAGAATGACCAAATCACTCTTGTTGTAACAGGTAAAACTGGCACATGGACTGAGGTCGAGCCAGATGGGGATAAGGAAATCAAGCAAGTCAGCTTTGAGCCAGAAAATCAACGTGTCATTATCGGTGATGATGTCAAAATTTACACGGTTAATGGTAATCAATTGATTATCGATGATATGGACCGAGAGGCATCTGACCGAGTGGTATTAACTAAGCAATAATGATTAAGTAAAAGTTCCAATAAGATGAAAGCTATCTTTTTGGAGCTTTTTTCTTGAAAAAAGGGCTGGCTGTTCTTTACTAACTTTTTATTTAAAACGCTTACAAATATTTGTAAAACTTCTTATATGCCAACTTTAGAAGAGACCATTGCTCTTTATAAAGAACTCTTCTAAAAATCAAGTAGAGTGGAAGGGACTAATTCCTCAAAATATAAATAATATTGGAAAGAACTATCATTTTGGTAGTTCTTTTTAGGCCTCTTAATACCCTAGTTAAAAAGATAAAAAGGGAAACGCTTCATAATAGTAAGGGTGTAGTTTAAGAATCTTGCAGTTCTTGGAATAGTTTGCATAGAAAAAGGCAAAAGGTTGCTATCTACCCCTGAACTGAGGTATACTAGTAGAGACATTAGTTTATCAAGCAGTTAGGAGAATGTTAGAAAAGGAAGGGGATGTATGACAGCTAGAAAAATGCAGCTACTCATGTCCAAGTATGGTTTTAGTATTACCATCATGTTGGCGGAGTTGTTTATCGTCTTTGGTTTATTTCTCTATCTAGGTCGGATGGCTCCGATTCTCTGGATTATCCTAGTTATTTTGATGAGTATAGCAACCATTGTATCGATTGTTAATCGTTCTATGAATCCAGAAAGCAAGGTAACATGGCTCTTAGTAGCCTTTGTTCCAGTATTTGGTCCCTTGCTCTATATCATGTTTGGAGAACGCCGTCTATCTAAAAAAGAGATCAAGCAATTGAAACAACTCCAATCAATGGTTGACAGAGAGGACAATAGCAGAGCCCTCCGTTTGGAGTTAAAGGAACAAGACAAGTCTGCTTATGGCGTCATCAAATCCCTTCTCAGTATGGATACGAATGCTGATGTCTATGATCGAACGGATACACAATTTTTTGCTTCTGGTGAAAGTATGTGGCATCAGATGCTAGAGGATCTCAGGAAAGCGGAGAAATTTATCTTTCTTGAGTACTATATCATCGAAGAAGGCTTGATGTGGAACAGCATTTTAGAGATTTTGGAAGAAAAGGCTGCTCAAGGAGTAGAAGTTAAGCTTCTTTATGACGATATTGGATGTATGGCAACCTTACCTGGGGATTATACCATCCAGCTTCGTAGCCGAGGGATTGAAGCCCATAAATTTAACAAGGTGATTCCGCGCTTGACCGTTGCCTATAACAATCGTGACCACCGTAAAATCATGATTATCGATGGGCAGATTGCCTATACAGGGGGTGCCAATCTAGCAGACGAGTATATCAATCATATCGAACGCTTTGGTTACTGGAAGGATAGTGGTATTCGGTTGGATGGTCCAGCAGTAAAGGCTTTTACTAGACTCTTTTTATCCACCTGGTATATCAATCGTGGAGAGATCAGTGACTTTGACCAATACCATCTTGAAAATCAACCTAGAGACGGGATGGGGCTCTGTATCCCCTATAGTAGTGGTCCTAAACCTATTTACCGATCTCAGGTTGGCAAAACGGTCTATCAAAATCTTATCAATCAAGCTACAGACTATGTTTATATCACGACACCCTATCTGATTGCGGACTATGATCTCACAGAAAGTATCAAAAATGCATCTCTGAGAGGGGTAGATGTGCGAATTGTGACACCTTGTATCCCAGATAAGAAGGTCATCCAATTGGTTACTCGCGGAGCTTATCCAGACTTGTTATCTGCAGGGGTTCGCATTTACGAGTACAGTCCCGGCTTTCTTCATAGCAAGCAAATGCTGGTCGATGGAGAGGCAGCTACTGTGGGAACCATCAATTTTGACTATCGTAGCTTGCTTCACCACTATGAAAATGCCGTCTTGCTTTATAGAACGCAATCTATCATCGATATTGAGAGGGACTTCGAAGAGATTTTTAAGGTTTCTCAAGAAATCTATCCCCACACAATCAAAACAAGCTGGTACCAAAGCCTCATTAAGGAAATTGTCCAGTTGTTTGCACCCATGCTCTAACTATCCATCGAGATCTAGCCCAAGGCTGGATCTTATTTTTTCTTCTTACGAATAGATAGGTAAAGGAGAAAAACATGCTCAATCTAGAAGATGAAGATTTTATTAAAGAGTTTAGAATTAGTAGGTTTCACCGTTTTCGTGAAATCGAACGCTTTGCGATATTGGATAAGAAATTCAGCAAATATCAATCCCAAGCTGACATTCCTGTAAGATTTTGATATACTAAAACAGATAAACTTAGAGGAGAAATTGAATGAACGTATACGGGAAAATAGATGAGAAACAAGAAGGATCTCATTACCAAGACTGGTCAGCGCCAGAAAAGAGAGAAGGAGCTCCCATTCCCTTTTTTAGTATCATGCTTTGGAGTTTAGTAGCCACAGCCATTTCGGTTGTCCTGCCTTTTATTTTTGGTTTAGTCAGTCCGCAACAAACTCAGGATCTTTATACCGGTTGGGCCTTGCATCAAAATGGTCAAATGTATACAGATTACTTTGGAACGAATGGATTGCTCTATTACTTGCTAACCTATCTTTCCCTAGGAAGTATTCTGCTTGCTTTGGTTGAGTGGTTGGCCTTGTTTGGAGCAGGTGTTTTCCTTTTTAAATCTGCAGATGCTCTTACTGGTCAAGCAGAAGAAGCCAAGAAGCTGGTATTTGTGTTCTATTTGTTAGTGGCAGGACTCGCTTTTGGTGGTGGCTATGCTCTCTTAGTAGCCTTGCCTTTCCTATTTTATTCATTGAGTATTGTTACGAACTACTTAGCTTATCCAAATGATGACAAAGGATTTGTAAGAGTGGGGATGAGTCTTGCTCTTGCTTTCTTCCTTGCGCCGATTCCAACCGCCTTGTTTGCGGCTGTACTGGCTCTAGGCATCATTGGCTTTAATCTAGGTAAAGGTCACTTTGTTCACGGGTTATATCAGTTCTTTGCGTCAGCCTTAGGATTCTCACTCTTATTCTATCCTTTGGGCTACTATACAGTGTGGACAGGTAGTTTTGGGGATGCTATTAGCCAGACCTTGTATCCGGTAAATACCCTTAGCCTCTTTTCAAATTCACATTTACTTGAAAATGCGGCTTTCTATGGCTTGCTTGCTGTGGGGCTAGGTTCCCTTGGTTTGCTCTTTACTGGTTTATTCCAGTCAAAACCAGCCAAGCAATATGCCTTATCAATTGCTACTAGCTTGGGCTTGTTGGTTTCTTTGGGAATCTTGATTCTCTCAAATGAACCTGTCAACGGTACTCGTCTCGTTATTCTCCTTCCTTTCTTGGTCTTGCTCCTTCTGACAGGGATCAAGGAAGATGTTTCGGAGGGAGGGAGTCGTCGTAGAAGACGTGAGGAAAAAGCCTCTTTTATTAAAGGGAATTTCTATCTGCCACTGTTTGCCCTTGCCTACCTCATTGCTCTTCCTATCCTGAGTCGCTACCTTTCACATCCGGCGACTTATCAGGAGAGAGAACGTCTTGCTAGTATGGTCAAACAGCAAACGAGTTCTGAGGATCGTGTCTATGCTTGGGATGATCGTTCAGATTTCTATCGTGCAAGTGAACGCTTGGCGCCAACTTCTCTAGTGACACCAACACTCTATACTGCAAGCGACGAAAATAAAACCAAACTGATGAATGATCTAAAAGAAAATCAACCAAAGATGATTATGGTCAATCAAAAAGTTGCCTTGTGGTCGGATGTAGAGAGCTGGCTCAGCGAGAAATATGAGCTTGTTCAGACAGATACTAGTGAATTCAAGCTTTATAAATCTAAATAAAAAAATCAATATCTTGTGGAATTTTAAAAATTTTAGGATTTTTGACACAAGATATTGATTTTTTATTTTTAGAGTGGTATAATACTGAATATAAACAATTCAACAATATTTTAGAAAAGAGCATGGATATGATTGTATTAGAAGAAAAGCTTGCAACCGTTCCCACCTTGTTCGTTGAAAAACGAGATGGTAGACGTGTAGTGTTTGATGTAGACAAGATTGACAAGGCTCTCCACAAGGCGGCAGAAAAGGTTATGGACCTTACGCCTCTAGTAGAAAAACGCCTAAACGGTCTGGTTGAAAGAATCGTCACTGAAATTCACAGTCGCTTTCCTCAAGGTGTCAAGATTTACGAAATTCAGAATGTCGTAGAACATGAACTCCTTGAAGCCAAAGAATAT
This sequence comes from Streptococcus sp. ST14, assembly GCF_046098195.1. Taxonomy (NCBI): domain Bacteria; kingdom Bacillati; phylum Bacillota; class Bacilli; order Lactobacillales; family Streptococcaceae; genus Streptococcus; species Streptococcus sp. ST14. The sequence continues at coordinate 75,813 of NZ_JBJUSF010000002.1, read as the reverse complement.
GCGCTAGCTGAGGAGTATATCACTTATCGGACACAAAGGGATTTTGAGCGCTCAAAAGCGACAGATATCAACTTTAGCATTCATAAGCTTCTTAATAAAGACCAAGCAGTTGTCAATGAAAACGCCAATAAAGACAGTGATGTCTTTAATACCCAGCGTGATTTGACAGCAGGGATTGTTGGGAAGTCAATCGGGCTGCAAATGCTTCCTAAGCACGTAGCCAATGCTCACCAAAAAGGAGATATCCACTATCATGACTTGGACTACAGCCCCTATACTCCTATGACCAACTGCTGTTTGATTGATTTTAAAGGTATGTTGGAAAATGGTTTTAAGATTGGCAATGCGGAGGTAGAAAGTCCCAAGTCTATCCAGACTGCGACAGCTCAAATTTCACAAATCATCGCCAATGTTGCTTCTAGCCAGTACGGGGGTTGCTCAGCTGACCGTATCGATGAAGTCTTGGCTCCGTATGCGGAGAAGAATTATCAAAAGCACCTCAAGGATGCGGAAGAGTGGGTCTTACCTGACAAACGGGAAGATTATGCTTGGAAGAAAACGCAAAAGGACATCTACGATGCTATGCAATCTCTTGAGTATGAAATCAACACCCTCTTCACTTCAAATGGGCAAACACCTTTTACTTCGCTTGGTTTTGGTTTAGGAACTAGTCGTTTTGAGCGTGAAATTCAAAAAGCTATTTTGACCATTCGTATCAAGGGTCTTGGTTCAGAACATCGAACAGCCATCTTCCCTAAACTCATCTTTACGCTAAAAAGAGGACTCAACTTAGAGGAAGATTCACCTAACTACGACATCAAACAGTTGGCTCTTGAGTGTGCAACCAAGCGGATGTACCCAGATGTCTTGTCCTATGATAAGATTATCGAGCTGACAGGTTCTTTCAAGGTGCCTATGGGTTGCCGTTCTTTCCTCCAAGGCTGGAAGGATGAAAATGGTGTAGAAGTCAATTCAGGTCGGATGAATCTAGGTGTTGTGACAGTCAATCTGCCTCGTATCGCCCTAGAGTCTGAAGGTGACTTGAACAAGTTCTGGGAAATCTTCAACGAGCGAATGAACATTGCGGAGGATGCTCTGGTTTATCGTGTCGAACGAACCAAGGAAGCAACACCAGCAAATGCCCCTATCCTTTATCAGTATGGAGCCTTCGGCCGCCGTCTCGGAAAAGAAGAAAGTGTTGACCAACTCTTTAAGAATCGCCGTGCGACCATTTCTCTAGGCTATATCGGTTTGTATGAAGTGGCGACGGTCTTCTTTGGCAATAGCTGGGAAAGCAATCCAGAAGCCAAGGAATTTACGCTTGACATCATTCGTGATATGAAACGACGTGTAGAAGAGTGGTCAGATCAATATGATTACCATTTCTCTATCTACTCAACACCGTCTGAAAGCTTGACAGACCGCTTCTGTCGTTTGGATACAGAGAAGTTCGGCTCTATTCCTGATATTACAGACAAGGAATATTACACCAACTCTTTCCACTATGATGTCCGTAAAAATCCAACACCGTTTGAAAAACTGGATTTTGAAAAAGTTTATCCAGAAGCAGGTGCGTCAGGTGGTTTCATCCATTATTGTGAGTATCCAGTTCTTCAACAAAATCCTAAGGCCCTGGAAGCTGTTTGGGACTATGCCTATGACCGAGTTGGCTATCTAGGAACCAATACTCCGATTGATCGTTGCTACAAGTGTGACTTTGAAGGGGATTTTGAACCGACAGAGAGAGGCTTTGCTTGTCCTAACTGTGGGAATAACGATCCTAAAACAGTAGATGTGGTTAAACGGACCTGTGGCTATCTTGGAAACCCACAAGCGCGTCCGATGGTCAACGGACGTCATAAGGAAATTGCTGCGCGTGTCAAACACATGAACGGCTCAACTATTAAAACAGCCGGACATGAAGTAATAAATTAGAAGGAAACGCAATGGGGAAATACCAATTAGACGATAAGGGACGTGCTCAAGTAACCCGTTATCATGAAAAACATTCGAAAGGTGGAGTAGGAAAAAAAGAACGCTTGCTCAACCTCAGAGAACAGTTTTTAAACAAGAACAAGAAAAAATAAAAGTGAGAGTTGCCTCTCACTTTTCTCTTAATTATTGGAGGTAAAAATGATACTACGCAGACCAACATTGGCAGATAAAGAAACAGTTTTAGAGATGATGGCAGAGTTTGAACAGACTCAATCAGCCCACGATGGTGGGTTTTGGAACGCCAACAATTTTGTTTATGAAGAGTGGCTAAAAGAAAATCTTCAAGCGGAAGCGGGACTCAATATTCCTGAAAACTGGGTTCCTGCTATCCAGCTGGTTAGTTTTGACGTAGCAGGCCAGGCTCTTGGCTTTCTCAACCTTCGTCTCCGATTAAATGACTACTTACTAGAAAATGGGGGCCATATTGGCTACTCCATTCGTCCATCTGAAAGAGGTAAGGGTTATGCCAAAGAATCCCTCCGACAAGGTCTGCAATTTGGCAAGGAAAAGAACATCAAAAAAGCACTTGTGACCTGTAGTACGGAAAATCCTGCTAGTAGGGCGGTGATTGTGGCAAATGGCGGACTCTTTGAGGATGTTCGCAATGGCGTAGAACGTTACTGGATTGATGTCGATTAAGGAGGAAGCATGGAGCTAAGACGACCAACTTTGGAAGATAAAGAAGCTATATTAGAGATGATTGCGGAGTTCGATGCAGCAAAATCCTATATGCACGGTGGCATGGGCTCCGCTTGGAAGCGAGCAAAGGATTACGAGGATTGTTTAAAGATTGTAGAGCAGCAAGAGGATGCTGCCAACCTGCCAGTAGGCTGGGTTCCTGCAATCAAATTTTTATCATTTGATGAGACTGGCTTGCCTTTGGGATTTTTAGCCCTGCGCTTGTCCTTGAATGACAAATTATTTGTGGAAGGCGGTCATATTGGCTATTCTATCCGTCCCAGTCAACGAGGCAAAGGATATGGGAAGGAGCAGTTGAGATTAGGACTAGCAGAGGCTCGAAAGCAAGGATTGGAACGAGTGCTGATTACCTGCGATGAAGACAACGAAGCCAGCCGCCGCACGATTCTCTCCGCTGGCGGTGTTTACGAAAATACAATCGATAGAAGTCAGCGCTATTGGATAGATTTGGAGTAAAAGGATGACATGGAATACACCAAAACCAGGTGAATGGAAAAGTGAGGAGCTTAGTAAAGGGCGAATCATTGATTACAAGGCTTTTAATTTTGTCGATGGAGAAGGTGTGCGAAACTCTCTCTATGTATCAGGTTGCATGTTTCACTGCGAGGGATGCTATAATGTTGCGACTTGGTCTTTCAACACAGGCATTCCCTATACGGCAGAATTAGAAGAACAAATCATGGAAGACCTTGCCCAACCCTATGTTCAAGGATTGACCCTGCTAGGAGGAGAACCCTTTCTTAATACGGGCATTCTCTTGCCTCTCGTTAAGCGCATTCGAAAGGAATTACCAGAAAAAGACATCTGGTCCTGGACGGGTTATACTTGGGAAGAAATGATGCTGGAGACTCCAGATAAACTGGAACTCTTATCATTGATTGACATCCTTGTCGATGGACGGTATGATAAAAGCAAACGCAATCTCATGCTCCAGTTTCGAGGTTCGTCCAATCAACGGATTATCGATGTGCAAAAATCTCTCAAAAGTGGGCAAGCGGTGATTTGGGACAAGCTTAATGACGGAAAAGAAAGCTATGAACAGGTGAAGAGAGAATGAAGAAAAAAAGACCTGATAGAACAACTGGTTTCAGAGATCGAAACGGGAAAAGTTAGGACACTAGGAATCTACGGTCATGGGGCTTCAGGTAAGTCAACCTTTGCACAGGAATTATATCAAACCCTAGATTCTACTACAGTAAATTTGCTAGAAACAGATCCCTATATCACCTCGGAACGTCACCTGGTAGTACCAAAGCAAGCACCAGATCAAAAGGTGACAGCTTGTCTGCCAGTGTCGCATGAACTGGCAAGTTTACAGAGAGATATTCTCGCCTTGCAGGCAGGTATGGATGTCCTGACAATCGATGAACCGTGGAAGGCTAGTGAAATCTTGTCTGGAGCAAAGCCAATTCTGATTGTTGAAGGGATGTCTGTGGGCTTTCTACCCGAGAAACTCTTTGACAAAACCATCTGTTTCTACACGGATGAGGAGACCGAATTAAAGAGGCGCTTAGCTCGAGATACGACTATGAGAAATCGCGATGCATCTTTTGTATTAGCTAGCCATCAGATGAGACGGGAGCAGTATCTGCGATACTATAGAGAAACCGAGTCTAAAGCGGACATTTTAGTAGATCAATCAGAAGATACATTCAAGGTCAAAATGACACACATTATATAGAAGAAAAGGTAGTTTTTTATAGATATAAATCCGTAATCTTGGAAAGATGAAAAGAGAAAACAGTTTCATCCTAAAAAAACGAAAAAAAGCTCACAAATCCCTTGCAATCGCAGGGGCTTTGTGTTATTCTATTATGGTGCTGTAAATTACAGCCTTAGCTTTGATGCAAGAGGTTGCGACACGCTCGGTTGCATTGCCACGCAACGCGCGTCGGTTTTCTTGTGGAGCTAGCCTATTATCTTAAATAGACGAAAAGGAGAAAAAGATGGCAAACAAAAAAATCCGTATCCGTTTGAAAGCATACGAACACCGTACGCTTGACACAGCGGCTGCAAAAATCGTAGAATCAGCTACTCGTACAGGTGCACAAGTTGCGGGTCCAATCCCACTTCCAACTGAACGTAGCCTCTACACAATCATTCGTGCGACTCACAAATACAAAGACTCTCGCGAACAATTTGAAATGCGTACACACAAACGTTTGATCGATATCGTTAACCCAACTCAAAAAACAGTTGATGCGTTGATGAAATTGGATCTTCCAAGTGGTGTAAACGTAGAAATCAAACTTTAATCTAAAGCTTGATACCTTGAGCATAAAAAACGCTCGTTAAAAACTTTTTGAATAAAAAATATAGAAAAGGAACTATTTTCTCATGACAAAAGGAATCTTAGGGAAAAAAGTGGGAATGACTCAAATCTTCACTGAAGCTGGCGAATTGATCCCTGTAACAGTTATTGAAGCAACTCCAAACGTTGTTCTTCAAGTTAAAACTGTTGAAACAGACGGATACAACGCTATCCAAGTTGGTTTCGATGACAAACGCGAAGTATTGAGCAACAAACCTGCTAAAGGACATGTAGCGAAAGCTAACACGGCTCCTAAGCGCTTCATTCGTGAATTCAAAAACGTTGAAGGCTTGGAAGTTGGTGCTGAAATCACAGTTGAAACATTCGCAGCTGGAGACGTTGTTGACGTAACTGGTACTTCTAAAGGTAAAGGTTTCCAAGGTGTTATCAAACGCCACGGACAATCACGTGGACCAATGGCTCACGGTTCTCGTTACCACCGTCGTCCAGGTTCTATGGGACCTGTTGCGCCTAACCGCGTATTCAAAGGTAAAAACCTTGCAGGACGTATGGGTGGCGACCGCGTAACAATTCAAAACCTTGAAGTTGTACAAGTTGTTCCAGAAAAGAACGTTATCCTTATCAAAGGTAACGTACCAGGTGCTAAGAAATCTCTTATCACTATCAAATCAGCAGTTAAAGCTGGTAAATAATAAAGAAAGGGGAAATCAGTCACAATGGCAAACGTAACATTATTTGACCAAACTGGTAAAGAAGCTGGCCAAGTTGTTCTTAACGATGCAGTATTTGGTATCGAACCAAATGAATCAGTTGTGTTTGATGTGATCATCAGCCAACGCGCAAGCCTTCGTCAAGGAACACACGCTGTTAAAAACCGCTCTGCAGTATCAGGTGGTGGACGCAAACCATGGCGTCAAAAAGGAACTGGACGTGCTCGTCAAGGTTCTATCCGCTCACCACAATGGCGTGGTGGTGGTGTTGTCTTCGGACCAACTCCACGTTCATACGGCTACAAACTTCCACAAAAAGTTCGTCGCCTAGCTCTTAAATCATTTTACTCTGAAAAAGTTGCTGAAAACAAATTCGTAGCTGTAGACGCTCTTTCATTTACAGCTCCAAAAACTGCTGAATTTGCAAAAGTTCTTGCAGCATTGAGCATCGATTCAAAAGTTCTTGTTATCCTTGAAGAAGGAAATGAATTCGCAGCTCTTTCAGCTCGTAACCTTCCAAACGTGAAAGTTGCAACTGCTACAACTGCAAGTGTTCTTGACATCGCAAATAGCGACAAACTTCTTGTCACACAAGCAGCTATCTCTAAAATCGAGGAGGTTCTTGCATAATGAATTTGTATGATGTTATCAAAAAACCTGTCATCACTGAAAGCTCAATGGCTCAACTTGAAGCAGGAAAATATGTATTTGAAGTTGACACTCGTGCACACAAACTTTTGATTAAGCAAGCTGTTGAAGCTGCTTTCGAAGGTGTTAAAGTTGCCAATGTTAACACAATCAACGTAAAACCAAAAGCAAAACGTGTTGGACGTTACACTGGTTTTACTAACAAAACTAAAAAAGCTATCATCACACTTACAGCTGATTCAAAAGCAATCGAGTTGTTTGCTGCTGAAGCTGAATAATCTAAGGAGGAAATATCGTGGGAATTCGTGTTTATAAACCAACAACAAACGGTCGCCGTAATATGACTTCTTTGGATTTCGCTGAAATCACAACAAGCACTCCTGAAAAATCATTGCTTGTTGCTTTGAAGAGCAAGGCTGGTCGTAACAACAACGGTCGTATCACTGTTCGTCACCAAGGTGGTGGACACAAACGTTTCTACCGTTTGGTTGACTTCAAACGTAACAAAGACAACGTTGAAGCAGTTGTTAAAACTATCGAGTACGATCCAAACCGTTCTGCAAACATCGCTCTTGTACACTACACTGACGGTGTGAAAGCATACATCATCGCTCCAAAAGGTCTTGAAGTTGGTCAACGTATCGTTTCAGGTCCTGAAGCAGATATCAAAGTCGGAAACGCTCTTCCGCTTGCTAACATCCCAGTTGGTACTTTGATCCACAACATCGAATTGAAACCAGGTCGTGGTGGAGAATTGGTACGTGCTGCTGGTGCTTCTGCCCAAGTATTGGGTCAAGAAGGTAAATACGTTCTTGTTCGTCTTCAATCTGGCGAAGTTCGTATGATTCTTGGAACTTGTCGTGCTACAGTTGGTGTTGTCGGAAACGAACAACATGGACTTGTAAACCTTGGTAAAGCAGGACGTAGCCGTTGGAAAGGTATCCGCCCAACAGTTCGTGGTTCTGTAATGAACCCTAACGATCACCCACACGGTGGTGGTGAAGGTAAAGCACCAGTTGGTCGTAAAGCGCCATCTACTCCATGGGGCAAACCTGCTCTTGGTCTTAAAACTCGTAACAAGAAAGCGAAATCTGACAAACTTATCGTTCGTCGTCGCAACGAGAAATAATAGTAAACTAGTCGCCTAAGCAACTAGGAAATCCGCCAGCTCGGTAGCGCTCCATGTGAGCGCAAGCCGCTGTGGTACAACATTTAAAGGAGAAAAAATAAAAATGGGACGCAGTCTTAAAAAAGGACCTTTCGTCGATGAGCATTTGATGAAAAAAGTTGAAGCTCAAGCTAACGACGAAAAGAAAAAAGTTATCAAAACTTGGTCACGTCGTTCAACGATCTTCCCAAGTTTCATTGGTTACACTATTGCAGTTTATGACGGACGTAAACACGTACCTGTTTACATCCAAGAAGACATGGTAGGTCACAAACTTGGTGAATTTGCACCAACTCGTACTTACAAAGGTCACGCTGCAGACGACAAGAAAACACGTAGAAAATAAGGAGAACATAAATGGCAGAAATTACTTCAGCTAAAGCAATGGCTCGTACAGTACGTGTTTCACCTCGTAAATCACGTCTTGTTCTTGACAACATCCGTGGTAAAAGCGTAGCCGATGCTATTGCAATCTTGACATTCACACCAAACAAAGCTGCTGAAATCATCTTGAAAGTTTTGAACTCAGCTGTAGCTAACGCTGAAAACAACTTTGGTTTGGACAAAGCTAACTTGGTAGTATCTGAAGCATTCGCAAACGAAGGACCAACTATGAAACGTTTCCGTCCACGTGCGAAAGGTTCAGCTTCACCAATCAACAAACGTACAGCTCACATCACTGTAGCTGTTGCAGAAAAATAAGGAGGTAACATCGTGGGTCAAAAAGTACATCCAATTGGTATGCGTGTCGGCATCATCCGTGATTGGGATGCCAAATGGTATGCTGAAAAAGAATACGCGGATTACCTTCATGAAGATCTTGCAATCCGTAAATTCGTTCAAAAAGAACTTGCTGACGCAGCAGTTTCAACTATCGAAATTGAACGCGCAGTAAACAAAGTTAACGTTTCACTTCACACTGCTAAACCAGGTATGGTTATCGGTAAAGGTGGTGCTAACGTTGATGCACTCCGTGCAAAACTTAACAAATTGACTGGAAAACAAGTACACATCAACATCATCGAAATCAAACAACCTGATTTGGATGCTCACCTTGTAGGTGAAGGAATTGCTCGTCAATTGGAGCAACGTGTCGCTTTCCGTCGTGCACAAAAACAAGCAATCCAACGTGCAATGCGTGCTGGAGCTAAAGGAATCAAAACTCAAGTATCAGGTCGTTTGAACGGTGCGGATATCGCCCGTGCTGAAGGATACTCTGAAGGAACTGTTCCACTTCACACACTTCGTGCAGATATCGATTACGCTTGGGAAGAAGCAGATACTACATACGGTAAACTTGGTGTTAAAGTATGGATCTACCGTGGTGAAGTTCTTCCAGCTCGTAAAAACACTAAAGGAGGTAAATAACCAATGTTAGTACCTAAACGTGTTAAACACCGTCGTGAATTCCGTGGAAAAATGCGCGGTGAAGCAAAAGGTGGAAAAGAAGTAGCATTCGGTGAATACGGTCTTCAAGCTACAACTAGCCACTGGATCACTAACCGCCAAATCGAAGCTGCTCGTATCGCCATGACTCGTTACATGAAACGTGGTGGTAAAGTTTGGATTAAAATCTTCCCACACAAATCATACACTGCTAAAGCTATCGGTGTGCGTATGGGATCTGGTAAAGGGGCACCTGAAGGTTGGGTAGCACCAGTTAAACGTGGTAAAGTGATGTTCGAAATCGCTGGTGTATCTGAAGAGATCGCTCGCGAAGCGCTTCGTCTTGCAAGCCACAAATTGCCAGTTAAATGTAAATTCGTAAAACGTGAAGCAGAATAAGGAGAAGGCATGAAACTTAATGAAGTAAAAGAATTTGTTAAAGAACTTCGTGGTCTTTCTCAAGAAGAACTCGCGAAGCGCGAAAACGAATTGAAAAAAGAATTGTTTGAACTTCGTTTCCAAGCTGCTACTGGTCAATTGGAACAAACAGCTCGCTTGAAAGAAGTTAAAAAACAAATTGCTCGTATCAAAACAGTTCAATCTGAAGCGAAATAATAGACTAGGGAAGGAGAAATTTCAATGGAACGCAATAATCGTAAAGTTCTTGTTGGACGTGTTGTATCTGACAAAATGGACAAGACAATCACAGTTGTAGTTGAAACAAAACGTAACCACCCAGTCTATGGTAAACGTATTAACTACTCTAAGAAATACAAAGCACATGATGAAAACAATGTTGCCAAAGAAGGCGATATCGTACGTATCATGGAAACTCGTCCGCTTTCAGCTACAAAACGTTTCCGTCTTGTAGAAGTTGTTGAAGAAGCGGTCATCATCTAATCAAACCTGAAAGGAGAAAACTGAAATGATTCAAACAGAAACTCGTTTGAAAGTCGCAGACAACAGCGGTGCGCGCGAAATCTTGACTATCAAAGTTCTTGGTGGTTCAGGACGTAAATTTGCAAACATCGGTGATGTTATCGTGGCATCTGTAAAACAAGCTACTCCTGGTGGTGCGGTTAAAAAAGGTGACGTTGTAAAAGCTGTTATCGTTCGTACTAAATCAGGTGCTCGTCGTGCTGATGGTTCATACATCAAATTTGATGAAAACGCAGCAGTTATCATCCGTGAAGACAAAACTCCTCGCGGAACACGTATCTTTGGTCCAGTTGCACGCGAATTGCGTGAAGGTGGCTTCATGAAGATCGTGTCACTTGCTCCAGAAGTACTTTAATTTTTAAAAACAAACTAGTCCCCTAGCTTAATGCTAGGGTGCCCTTATGGGCGTAAGAAAAATCAAGGAGAAACCTAATGTTTGTAAAAAAAGGCGACAAAGTTCGCGTAATCGCTGGTAAAGATAAGGGAACAGAAGCTGTTGTCCTTACTGCCCTTCCAAAAGTAAACAAAGTTATCGTTGAAGGTGTAAACATCGTTAAGAAACACCAACGTCCAACTAACGAACTTCCTCAAGGTGGTATCATCGAGAAAGAAGCAGCTATCCACGTATCAAACGTTCAAGTTTTGGATAAAAACGGTGTAGCTGGTCGTGTTGGTTACAAATTTGTAGACGGTAAAAAAGTTCGCTACAACAAAAAATCAGGCGAAGTGCTTGATTAATCACGAAGGAAAGGAGAAGTATAATGGCAAATCGTTTAAAAGAAAAATATCTTAATGAAGTAGTTCCTGCTTTGACAGAACAATTCAACTACTCATCAGTGATGGCTGTGCCTAAAGTAGATAAGATCGTTTTGAACATGGGTGTTGGTGAAGCTGTATCAAACGCTAAAAGCCTTGAAAAAGCTGCTGAAGAATTGGCGCTTATCTCAGGTCAAAAACCCCTTATCACTAAAGCTAAAAAATCAATCGCCGGCTTCCGTCTTCGTGAAGGTGTAGCGATCGGTGCAAAAGTTACCCTTCGTGGTGAACGTATGTACGAATTCTTGGACAAATTGGTTTCAGTTTCACTTCCACGTGTGCGTGACTTCCACGGTGTTCCAACAAAATCATTTGATGGACGCGGAAACTACACTCTTGGTGTGAAAGAACAATTGATCTTCCCAGAAATTAACTTTGATGACGTTGACAAAACTCGTGGTCTTGACATCGTTATCGTAACAACTGCTAACACTGACGAAGAGTCACGTGCATTGCTTACAGGCCTTGGAATGCCTTTTGCAAAATAATATAGGAGGTAAATCTAATGGCTAAAAAATCAATGATTGCTAAGAACAAACGTCCAGCGAAGTTCTCTACTCAAGCTTATACTCGTTGTGAAAAATGTGGTCGTCCACATTCAGTTTACCGCAAATTTAAACTTTGCCGTGTTTGCTTCCGTGAATTAGCTTACAAAGGACAAATTCCTGGTGTAACAAAAGCATCTTGGTAATTTAAGATATCAAGGGCATCAAAACTCCAAGTGAAAATAGGAAACTTGACGAAGAAACTGAAATTTCTAGGAAAGTTTATCTTTTTCACACAGAGTTTAGCCCGGGTTCAGTTGGACTTGCCAATTTGAACACGAGCTACAGCTTTGGCAAAAAAGACCAATTTTCTTTGGAGCATCGCTCCTGCATCAAATTGCCTATTTTTGCTCTTGCTTTTACGCTCTTTGTATCATGTATTAACTAGCAAGTGCAACTTGCAAACTACTAGTAAGAGGAGAAAAACAAAATGGTTATGACTGACCCAATCGCAGACTTCCTAACTCGTATTCGTAACGCTAACCAAGCGAAACACGAAGTACTTGAAGTACCTGCATCAAACATCAAAAAAGGGATTGCTGAAATCCTTAAACGCGAAGGTTTTGTTAAGAACGTAGAAATCATCGAAGATGACAAACAAGGCATCATCCGTGTATTCCTTAAATACGGACCAAACGGTGAAAAAGTTATCACTAACTTGAAACGTGTTTCTAAACCAGGACTTCGTGTCTACAAAAAACGTGAAGATCTTCCAAAAGTTCTTAACGGACTTGGAATTGCTATCCTTTCAACTTCTGAAGGTTTGCTTACTGATAAAGAAGCTCGCCAAAAGAACGTTGGTGGTGAGGTTATCGCTTACGTTTGGTAAAATCAAGATACAAAGCTCGTAAAGAACAAAGCAAAATTAGGAAGTTGGAGAAGTTTGTTTACAAACAAGCCAACTTATCTATTTTGCACAGTTCTTAGAGCGTGTTCAATTTAGCTATTGAACTCAATAAGTATCTTTAACCCCGTGAAAACTGGCCGTTCTGGCCTGACAATTTAACAGGAGAATAAAAACATGTCACGTATTGGTAATAAAGTTATCGTGTTGCCTGCTGGTGTTGAAATCACTAACAATGGCAACGTTGTAACTGTAAAAGGACCTAAAGGAGAACTTACTCGTGAGTTCTCAAAAGATATTGAAATTCGTGTGGAAGGTACTGAAGTAACTCTTCACCGTCCAAACGATTCAAAAGAAATGAAAACAATCCACGGAACTACTCGTGCCCTTTTGAACAACATGGTTGTTGGTGTATCAGAAGGATTCAAGAAAGAACTTGAAATGCGCGGGGTTGGTTACCGTGCACAACTTCAAGGATCTAAACTTGTTTTGGCTGTTGGTAAATCTCATCCAGACGAAGTTGAAGCTCCAGAAGGAATTACTTTTGAACTTCCAAACCCAACAACAATCGTTGTTAGCGGAATTTCAAAAGAAGTAGTTGGTCAAACAGCTGCTTACGTACGTAGCCTTCGTTCACCAGAACCATATAAAGGTAAAGGTATCCGATACGTTGGTGAATTCGTTCGCCGTAAAGAAGGTAAAACAGGTAAATAATGTTGAGTGGTTGATTTTTAACCACCAACCTATTTTCCAACTTAGTGCATAGCACACGATTTAAAACTAAAGAGGTGAAAACTGTGATTTCTAAACCAGATAAAAACAAACTCCGCCAAAAACGCCACCGTCGCGTTCGCGGAAAACTCTCTGGAACTGCTGATCGCCCACGTTTGAACGTATTTCGTTCTAATACAGGCATCTACGCTCAAGTGATTGATGACGTAGCGGGTGTAACGCTCGCAAGTGCTTCAACTCTTGACAAAGAAGTTTCAAAAGGAACTAAAACTGAACAAGCCGTTGCTGTCGGTAAACTCGTTGCAGAACGTGCAAACGCTAAAGGTATTTCAGAAGTGGTGTTCGACCGCGGTGGATATCTATATCACGGACGTGTGAAAGCTTTGGCTGATGCAGCTCGTGAAAACGGATTGAAATTCTAATAGGAGGACACTAGAAAATGGCATTTAAAGACAATGCAGTTGAATTAGAAGAACGCGTAGTTGCTGTCAACCGTGTTACGAAAGTTGTTAAAGGTGGACGTCGTCTTCGTTTCGCAGCTCTTGTTGTTGTTGGTGACCACAACGGTCGCGTAGGATTTGGTACTGGTAAAGCTCAAGAAGTTCCAGAAGCAATCCGCAAAGCAGTAGAAGATGCTAAGAAAAACTTGATTGAGGTTCCTATGGTTGGAACAACAATCCCACACGAAGTTCTTTCAGAATTCGGTGGAGCTAAAGTATTGTTGAAACCTGCTGTAGAAGGTTCTGGAGTTGCCGCTGGTGGTGCAGTTCGTGCCGTTGTGGAATTGGCAGGTGTGGCAGATATTACATCTAAATCACTTGGCTCTAACACTCCAATCAACATTGTTCGCGCAACTGTTGAAGGTTTGAAACAATTGAAACGCGCTGAAGAAGTTGCTGCCCTTCGTGGTATCTCAGTTTCTGATTTGGCATAAGAAAGGGGATAAAATGGCTCAAATTAAAATTACTTTGACTAAGTCTCCAATCGGACGCATTCCATCACAACGTAAAACTGTTGTAGCACTTGGACTTGGCAAATTGAACAGCTCTGTTATCAAAGAAGACAACGCTGCTATCCGTGGTATGATCACTGCAGTATCTCACTTGGTAACTGTTGAAGAAGTAAACTAATGAATTTTTAGGGGATGTGGCAATACTCATCCCCTAAAACTAGGTATAGTCATCTAAGATGACCATGTATAGGCGAGTTGATAAGGGAGACAACCTTTTCTCTCTTATCGGCGCTAGCATTTTACAAAAGAGGAGAAAATAATAATGAAACTTCATGAATTGAAACCTGCAGAAGGTTCTCGTAAAGTACGTAACCGTGTTGGTCGTGGTACTTCATCAGGTAACGGTAAAACATCTGGTCGCGGTCAAAAAGGTCAAAAAGCTCGTAGCGGTGGCGGAGTTCGCCTTGGTTTTGAAGGTGGACAAACTCCATTGTTCCGTCGTCTTCCAAAACGTGGATTCACTAACATCAACGCTAAAGAATACGCAATTGTAAACCTTGACCAATTGAACGTCTTTGAAGACGGTGCAGAAGTAACTCCAGTTGTGCTTATCGAAGCAGGAATTGTGAAAGCTGAAAAATCAGGAGTTAAAATTCTTGGTAACGGTGAGTTGACTAAGAAATTGACTGTGAAAGCAGCTAAATTCTCTAAATCAGCTGAGGAAGCTATCACTGCTAAAGGTGGTTCTGTAGAAGTCATCTAAGAGAGGTGACCCATGTTTTTTAAATTACTAAAAGAAGCGCTCAAGGTTAAACAAGTTCGATCAAAAATTCTCTTTACAATTTTTATCATTCTTGTTTTCCGTATTGGGACAAGTATTACTGTTCCAGGTGTGAATGCGAAAAGTTTAGAAGCTCTCAGTGGTTTATCTTTCTTGAACATGCTTAGTCTTGTTTCAGGGAATGCCATGAAGAATTTCTCCGTTTTCGCACTCGGTGTAAGTCCGTATATCACTGCTTCCATCGTTGTTCAATTGCTACAAATGGATATTTTACCGAAGTTTGTAGAATGGGGCAAACAAGGGGAAGTAGGACGGAGAAAACTAAACCAAGCTACTCGTTATATTGCACTTGTACTTGCATTTGTTCAATCTATCGGGATCACAGCAGGGTTTAATACTCTATCTGGAGCGAAATTATTAACGACAGCTTTAACACCACAAGTCTTTGTTACTATCGGTATTATCCTCACAGCAGGTAGTATGATTGTAACTTGGCTCGGGGAACAAATTACAGATAAAGGATACGGAAACGGTGTTTCTATGATCATCTTTGCAGGTATTGTCGCTTCAATCCCTGAAATGATTAAAGGAATCTATGTTGACTACTTCGTCAATATTCCAAGTAGCCGTTTGACTTCATCCATTATCTTTGTCGTTATTTTGATTATCGCTGTCTTGTTGATTGTTTACTTTACAACCTATGTTCAACAGGCAGAGTATAAAATTCCAATCCAATATACAAAAGTTGCTCAAGGTGCCCCATCTAGTTCATACCTTCCATTGAAGGTGAACCCAGCGGGGGTTATCCCAGTTATCTTTGCAAGTTCCATTACAGCAGCACCTGCAGCCATTCTTCAATTTTTGAGTGCTACAGGTCACGATTGGGCTTGGGTGCGTACAGCACAGGAAATGTTATCGACAACAGCTCCAACAGGTGTTGCTATGTATGCCTTGCTAATCATTCTCTTTACATTCTTCTATACATTTGTACAGATCAATCCAGAGAAGGCAGCAGAAAACTTGCAAAAGAGTGGAGCCTACATTCATGGGGTCCGTCCTGGTAAGGGTACTGAAGAGTTCATGTCGAAACTTCTTCGTCGCCTTGCGACTGTCGGATCAATCTTCCTTGGTGTGATTTCAATCTTGCCGATTGTGGCAAAAGATGTCTTTGGTCTTTCAGAAGCTGTTGCTTTTGGGGGAACTAGTCTTTTGATCATTATCTCAACTGGTATCGAAGGAATCAAACAGTTAGAAGGTTACCTATTGAAACGTAAGTATGTTGGTTTCATGGATAAAACAGAATAAAAGCAAAATTACTTTTGCTTAGAGAGTGGAGTATGAAGATCTATCTATCAGAGAGATTTTCGTCTCCCCTCTTCTATTTTGTTTTTAAATAGGGGTTGAAAGAGATTTCTGCTTCTATTTAAATACAAAATAAGGAGATCCTATCATGAATCTTTTGATTATGGGCTTACCTGGAGCAGGTAAGGGAACACAAGCAGCTAAAATTGTGGAGCAATTCCACGTGGCACACATTTCAACTGGAGATATGTTCCGTGCTGCTATGGCAAATCAAACTGAAATGGGTGTACTTGCGAAGTCATATATTGACAAAGGTGAGTTGGTTCCAGATGAAGTTACAAATGGAATTGTTAAAGAACGCCTTTCACAGGACGACATCAAGGAAACAGGTTTCTTGTTGGATGGTTACCCACGTACGATTGAACAAGCTCATGCCTTGGACAAAACGTTGGCGGAACTCGGTATCGAACTGGAAGGTGTGATCAATATCGAAGTGAATCCAGATTGTCTCTTGGAACGTTTGAGTGGCCGTATCATCCACCGCGAAACAGGTGAAACCTTCCACAAAGTTTTCAACCCACCAGTTGACTACAAAGAAGAAGATTATTACCAACGTGAAGATGATAAACCGGAGACAGTGAAGCGTCGATTGGATGTCAATATCGCTCAAGGAGAACCAATCATTGCTCACTACCGTGCCAAAGGATTAGTCCACGATATCGAAGGAAATCAAGATATCAATGATGTGTTCAAAGACATCGAAAAAGTATTGACAAATTTGAAATAAAGCGTTTTTCACACTTGCAAAAAATCGCTACAAATGTTATACTGAGATAGTCTGACTTATAATTGTTGTCTCTGTTTTCAGAGGCATCAAATCGAAATTTATGGAGGTGCTTTTGCGTGGCAAAAGACGATGTGATTGAAGTTGAAGGCAAAGTAGTCGATACAATGCCTAACGCAATGTTTACGGTTGAACTTGAAAATGGACATCAGATTTTAGCAACAGTTTCTGGTAAAATTCGTAAAAACTATATTCGTATTTTAGCGGGAGATCGTGTTACTGTCGAGATGAGTCCATATGACTTGACACGTGGACGTATCACTTACCGCTTTAAATAATCGAAAAACTTGGAGGGATAAGAAATGAAAGTAAGACCATCGGTCAAACCAATTTGCGAATACTGTAAAGTAATTCGTCGTAATGGTCGTGTTATGGTAATTTGCCCAGCAAATCCAAAACACAAACAACGTCAAGGATAAGATAGAAAGGAGAAAACATGGCTCGTATTGCTGGAGTTGACATTCCAAATGACAAACGCGTAGTAATCTCATTGACTTATGTTTACGGTATCGGACTTGCAACATCTAAGAAAATTTTGGCTGCTGCTGGAATCTCAGAAGATGTTCGTGTACGTGACCTTACATCAGATCAAGAAGATGCTATCCGTCGTGAAGTGGATGCAATCAAAGTTGAAGGTGACCTTCGTCGTGAAGTAAACTTGAACATCAAACGTTTGATGGAAATCGGTTCTTACCGTGGTATTCGTCACCGTCGTGGACTTCCTGTCCGTGGACAAAACACTAAAAACAACGCTCGCACTCGTAAAGGTAAAGCTGTTGCGATTGCTGGTAAGAAAAAATAATATAGGAGGTAAAAGTCTTGGCTAAACCAACACGTAAACGTCGTGTGAAAAAGAATATCGAATCTGGTATTGCTCATATTCACGCTACATTTAATAACACTATTGTTATGATTACTGATGTGCATGGTAATGCAATTGCTTGGTCATCAGCTGGTGCTCTTGGTTTCAAAGGTTCTCGTAAATCTACACCATTCGCTGCTCAAATGGCTTCAGAAGCTGCTGCTAAATCTGCACAAGAACACGGTCTTAAATCAGTTGAAGTTACTGTAAAAGGTCCAGGTTCTGGTCGTGAGTCAGCTATTCGTGCGCTTGCTGCCGCTGGTCTTGAAGTAACAGCAATTCGTGATGTGACTCCAGTGCCACACAATGGTGCTCGTCCTCCAAAACGTCGCCGTGTATAATCATCGCATTACACTGCTTTTCGTTTAAGAGGGAGTAACTAAATGATTGAGTTTGAAAAACCAAATATAACAAAAATTGATGAAAATAAAGATTATGGCAAGTTTGTAATCGAACCACTTGAACGTGGCTACGGTACAACTCTTGGTAACTCTCTTCGTCGTGTACTACTAGCTTCTCTACCAGGAGCAGCAGTGACATCTATCAACATTGAAGGTGTCTTGCATGAGTTCGACACAGTTCCAGGTGTTCGTGAAGACGTGATGCAAATCATTCTGAACATTAAAGGGATTGCAGTGAAATCATACGTTGAAGACGAAAAAATCATTGAACTTGACGTTGAAGGTCCTGCTGAAATTACAGCTGGAGACATTTTGACTGACAGTGATGTTGAGATTGTAAATCCAGATCATTATCTCTTTACAATCGGTGAAGGTTCTTCTCTAAAAGCGACAATGACTGTTAACAGTGGTCGTGGATATGTACCTGCTGATGAAAACAAAAAAGATAATGCACCAGTTGGAACACTTGCTGTAGATTCTATTTATACACCAGTTACAAAAGTCAACTATCAAGTTGAACCTGCTCGTGTAGGTAGCAATGATGGATTTGACAAATTAACCCTTGAAATCTTGACTAATGGAACAATTATTCCAGAAGATGCTTTAGGGCTTTCAGCACGTATCTTGACAGAACATCTTGATTTGTTTACAAATCTTACTGAGATTGCTAAGTCAACTGAAGTGATGAAAGAAGCTGATACTGAATCTGACGATCGTATTTTGGATCGTACGATTGAGGAACTGGACTTGTCTGTGCGTTCATACAACTGTTTGAAACGTGCCGGTATCAACACTGTGCATGATTTGACAGAAAAATCTGAAGCAGAGATGATGAAAGTACGAAATCTTGGACGTAAGAGTTTGGAAGAAGTGAAACTCAAACTCATTGATTTGGGTCTTGGATTAAAAGATAAATAAAGGAGGAATACATGGCTTACCGTAAACTAGGACGCACTAGCTCACAACGTAAAGCAATGCTTCGCGATTTGACAACTGACCTTTTGATCAACGAATCAATCGTGACAACTGAAGCTCGTGCTAAAGAAATCCGTAAAACTGTTGAAAAAATGATTACTCTAGGTAAACGTGGTGATTTGCATGCACGTCGTCAAGCAGCTGCTTTCGTACGTAATGAAATCGCATCTGAAAACTATGATGAAGCAACTGATAAGTACACTTCTACTACAGCACTTCAAAAATTGTTCTCAGAAATCGCACCTCGTTATGCTGAACGTAACGGTGGATACACTCGTATCCTTAAAACTGAACCACGTCGTGGTGATGCTGCGCCAATGGCGATCATCGAATTAGTATAAAATCATCAATTTTGTTGAGTGTTATGATGATGGAGTCTTGTGCTCTTAGTCTAGCTCTGGTCTACCGCTGGGACTTCGGTCCTAGCGGGAACACTCATCATCATTTGATAGGGTAGACGCTTGTTTACGAAATTGTTTTTTTCTTAAGAACAACTTCGTAAGCAGGCGTTTTTTAGTATTATCTATGGAAATATGCTATACTAGGAAAAAAGAAAATCAAAAACGTTCAGGTTTTCTAAAAATCGTAGAAATGGGGTATAAGAATGAAGGCTATTATTACAGTGGTTGGTAAGGACAAGGCTGGGATCGTTGCAGGCGTGTCTACTAAGATTGCAGAGTTGGGTTTGAATATTGACGATATTTCTCAGACGGTGTTGGATGAATACTTTACTATGATGGCGGTCGTTTCTAGTGACGAAAAACAGGATTTCACTTATCTGCGAAATGAGTTTGAAACTTTCGGTCAGACCTTGAATGTCAAAATCAATATTCAAAGTGCGGCGATTTTTGACGCTATGTATAATATCTAGGAGGTTATCATGGATATTAGACAAGTTACAGAAACCATTGCCATGATCGAGGAGCAGAACTTCGATATCAGAACCATCACCATGGGGATTTCCCTTTTGGACTGTATTGATCCAGATATCAATCGTGCTGCTGAAAAGATTTACCAAAAAATCACCACTAAAGCTGCAAATCTAGTGGCTGTAGGAGATGAAATTGCTGCAGAACTTGGGATTCCTATTGTTAATAAACGGGTATCGGTGACTCCGATTTCATTGATTGGTGCTGCGACTGATGCGACAGACTATGTTGTTTTGGCAAAGGCACTTGACAAGGCTGCCAAGGAGATTGGTGTTGACTTTATCGGTGGATTCTCTGCCTTGGTACAAAAAGGCTACCAAAAAGGAGATGAAATTCTCATCAATTCTATCCCGCGCGCTCTAGCTGAGACAGACAAGGTTTGTTCGTCTGTTAACATTGGCTCGACCAAGTCAGGTATCAACATGACTGCGGTCGCTGATATGGGACGTATCATCAAGGAAACAGCTGCGATGTCAGATATGGGTGCGGCTAAGTTGGTCGTATTTGCTAATGCTGTTGAGGACAATCCTTTTATGGCAGGGGCCTTTCATGGTGTTGGCGAAGCAGATGTTATCATCAATGTCGGTGTTTCAGGTCCTGGTGTTGTCAAACGCGCCTTGGAGAAAGTTCGTGGTCAGAGTTTTGATGTTGTAGCTGAGACGGTCAAGAAAACAGCCTTTAAGATTACTCGTATTGGTCAGCTAGTCGGTCAAATGGCGAGTGAACGCCTTGGTGTTGACTTTGGAATTGTCGACCTAAGCTTGGCACCTACTCCTGCAGTTGGTGATTCTGTGGCTCGTGTCCTTGAGGAAATGGGCCTAGAAACAGTTGGTACGCATGGGACAACGGCTGCCCTCGCTCTTTTGAATGACCAAGTTAAGAAGGGCGGAGTGATGGCTTGTAACCAAGTCGGTGGCTTGTCAGGTGCTTTTATCCCCGTTTCTGAAGATGAGGGGATGATTGCTGCGGTGCAAGATGGCTCTCTGAATTTAGAGAAACTAGAGGCCATGACGGCTATCTGTTCAGTTGGACTGGATATGATTGCTATTCCAGAAGATACGCCTGCTGAAACTATTGCTGCGATGATTGCGGATGAGGCGGCAATCGGCGTCATTAACATGAAAACAACGGCTGTCCGTATTATTCCAAAGGGCAAAGAAGGCGATATGATTGAGTTCGGTGGTTTGCTAGGAACAGCTCCAGTTATGAAGGTCAACGGAGCTTCGTCTGTTGATTTCATCTCTCGTGGTGGCCAAATCCCAGCTCCAATCCATAGTTTTAAAAATTAATAAAAAAGTGAGAGGATTTAAGTTGAGTTTAAGGATGACTGTGTATACTATAATCATTAAATAAAGACCTCCTAACTTTATTTAATAGAAATCCTAAACTTTTTCATAATAATCTCCTAGGGAAGCTACCGTGAGGGTAGCTTTTCTTGTGGCAAAATTAGGAGAAGGAGCTTTGCTTTTGAAAGCCAAATATTTCTTTGATCCATGATATAATAGAAGAAAATGGAGGATAGAGAATGTCTAAAGTAAGATTGTACTTAGTCCGTCATGGGAAAACCATGTTTAACACGATTGGACGTGCTCAAGGATGGAGTGATACGCCTCTAACTGCAGAAGGTGAGTTGGGAATTCATGAGTTGGGAATTGGCTTGAGAGAGTCTGGTTTGCAGTTTGACCGAGCTTATTCCAGTGATTCAGGGCGTACCATTCAGACCATGGGAATTATCCTAGAAGAACTGGGCTTGCAAGGGAAAATCCCTTACCGCATGGATAAGCGAATCCGTGAGTGGTGCTTTGGTAGTTTTGATGGGGCCTATGATGGAGATCTCTTTATGGGGGTCATTCCTCGTGTATTCAAGGTGGATCATGTTCATCAGTTATCCTATGCGGAGCTAGCTGAAGGTTTGGTAGAGGTTGATACTGCTGGTTGGGCTGAAGGTTGGGAAAAACTTAGTGGCCGAATTAGAGAAGGTTTTGAAACGATTGCCAAAGAAATTGAAGAACAAGGTGGTGGCAATGCCTTGGTTGTTAGCCACGGGATGACCATTGGTACCATTGTGTATCTAATCAATGGCATGCATCCGCATGGTCTAGATAATGGTAGCGTGACGATTCTTGAATATGAGGACGGTCAGTTTAGTGTAGAAGTTGTTGGTGACCGTAGTTATCGAGAGCTCGGACGTGAGAAGATGGAAGAAATAAAAAATTGATATAAGTTAGCTCCGATTGGGAGCTAATTTTTTTCCTGTTAAATAAGGTGGATTTGCGACTCAGTATTTCTTGTTATCCAAGTCTAAAAGAACATTTCTCGTCTTTCAAATTCCCTCAAAAATGGTATAATAGTAACATCACAAAATTGGAGAGAGACCATGAGTTTTTACAATCATAAAGAAATTGAGCCTAAGTGGCAGGGCTACTGGGCAGAACATCATACATTTAAGACTGGAACAGATGCATCAAAACCGAAGTTTTATGCTCTCGATATGTTCCCTTATCCGTCTGGAGCGGGTCTGCACGTAGGACACCCAGAAGGCTACACTGCAACCGATATCCTCAGCCGTTACAAACGTGCGCAAGGCTACAATGTCCTTCACCCAATGGGATGGGATGCCTTTGGTTTGCCAGCTGAGCAGTACGCTATGGATACGGGGAATGACCCAGCAGAATTTACAGCGGAAAATATTGCCAACTTCAAACGCCAAATCAATGCGCTTGGCTTCTCTTACGACTGGGACCGTGAAGTCAACACCACAGATCCAAACTACTACAAGTGGACGCAGTGGATCTTCACCAAGCTTTACGAAAAAGGCTTGGCTTATGAAGCGGAAGTACCAGTAAACTGGGTTGAAGAATTGGGGACGGCCATTGCCAACGAAGAAGTCCTTCCTGACGGAACTTCTGAGCGTGGAGGCTATCCCGTTGTCCGCAAACCAATGCGGCAATGGATGCTTAAAATCACGGCCTATGCAGAGCGCTTGCTTAATGACTTGGATGAGTTGGATTGGCCAGAGTCTATCAAGGATATGCAACGCAACTGGATTGGCAAATCCACTGGTGCCAATGTAACTTTCAAAGTGAAAGGGACTGACAAGGAATTCACCGTCTTTACTACTCGTCCTGATACTCTTTTCGGTGCGACCTTCACAGTCTTGGCTCCTGAGCATGAACTAGTAGATGCCATCACAAGCTCAGAGCAAGCTGAGGCAGTAGCTGACTACAAACACCAAGCTAGTCTCAAGTCTGACTTGGCTCGTACCGATCTTGCCAAGGAAAAAACAGGAGTTTGGACGGGCGCTTATGCCATCAACCCTGTCAATGGCAAAGAAATTCCAATCTGGATTGCCGACTATGTTCTTGCGAGCTATGGAACAGGTGCTGTTATGGCTGTTCCTGCCCATGACCAACGTGACTGGGAATTTGCCAAACAGTTTGGTCTTCCAATCGTAGAAGTGCTTGAAGGTGGTAACGTTGAAGAAGCTGCCTATACTGAAGATGGTCTTCATGTCAATTCAGACTTCCTAGATGGCCTTAACAAAGAAGACGCTATTGCTAAGATTGTGGCTTGGTTGGAAGAGAAAGGTTGCGGTCAAGAGAAGGTTACCTACCGTCTCCGCGACTGGCTCTTTAGCCGTCAACGTTACTGGGGTGAGCCAATCCCAATCATTCATTGGGAAGATGGAACTTCAACGGCTGTTCCTGAGAATGAATTGCCACTTGTCTTGCCAGTAACCAAGGACATCCGCCCTTCAGGTACAGGGGAAAGCCCATTGGCTAACTTGACCGACTGGTTGGAAGTGACGCGCGAAGATGGTGTCAAAGGTCGTCGTGAAACCAACACCATGCCACAATGGGCTGGTTCAAGCTGGTACTACCTCCGCTATATTGACCCACACAATACTGAGAAATTGGCTGACGAGGATCTCCTCAAACAATGGTTGCCAGTAGATATCTACGTGGGTGGTGCAGAGCACGCTGTACTTCACTTGCTTTACGCTCGTTTTTGGCACAAATTCCTCTATGACCTCGGTGTTGTTCCAACTAAGGAACCATTCCAAAAACTCTTTAACCAAGGAATGATTTTGGGAACAAGCTACCGTGACCACCGTGGAGCTCTTGTAGCGACTGACAAGGTTGAAAAACGTGACGGTTCTTTCTTCCATGTGGAAACAGGAGAAGAACTGGAGCAAGCACCAGCCAAGATGTCTAAATCGCTCAAGAACGTTGTCAATCCAGACGACGTAGTGGACCAATACGGTGCTGATACCCTACGTGTCTATGAAATGTTCATGGGACCGCTTGACGCTTCGATTGCTTGGTCAGAAGAAGGTTTGGAAGGAAGCCGTAAATTCCTTGACCGTGTTTACCGTTTGATCACAAGTAAAGAAATCGTTGCGGAAAACAATGGCGCTCTTGACAAGGTCTACAATGAAACAGTCAAATCTGTCACTGAGCAAATCGAATCCATGAAATTCAACACAGCCATTGCCCAACTCATGGTCTTTGTCAACGCTGCTAACAAGGAAGACAAACTCTATGTGGACTTCGCCAAAGGCTTTATCCAATTGATTGCCCCATTTGCACCTCACTTGGCAGAAGAACTCTGGCAAACAGTTGCTGCAACAGGTGAGTCCATCTCTTACGTGGCTTGGCCAACTTGGGACGAAAGCAAATTGGTTGAAGATGAAATCGAAATCGTCGTTCAAATCAAAGGTAAAGTCCGTGCCAAACTCATGGTCGCTAAAGACCTTTCACGCGAAGAATTGCAAGAAGTGGCTCTGGCTGACGAAAAGGTCAAAGCGGAGATTGATGGTAAGGAAATCGTGAAGGTGATTGCGGTACCTAACAAACTCGTTAATATCGTTGTGAAATAAGATAGGAATCCTTCAGAGTAGAATCTGGAGGATTTTTAAATTGGATTATGCTATAATAGTCCCAACTAAGATAAAAACACAGTTCTGGTTGGTAGTCCAGACGTAGGTAAGCCTATCAGTAACCTTCCTCCTTGGTTGTCCATTCTTAGGGATAGATTTAAGGAGGTGCTGTCGTGGAAATCGTTTCAATTGGCTTGACAGTTTATTTTGAAGATGGATTTTGGCATGGATTGTTTGAACAAGAGTATGAGGAAACTTATCAAGTTTGTCGTGTGACATTTGGTCAGGAACCAAAAGAGGATGAAATTTTGAGACTTTTACAGACTCAGTTTGCTCGGTTATCTTTTAGTCCAGAGGCGACAGTTAAACAGCATGTGAAGATTAAGAATCCGAAGCGTCTGCAGCGAGCTGTAAAGAAACAGGTGAAGCAGAAAGTTTCTTCTAAGTCACAAGAGCTTTTACAGTTGCAGTACGAGGAACGAAAAAAGCATTCAAAACAACAGTCCAGTCTCCAAAAGCAATTGCTCAAGCAAGAGAAATTTGAACGCAAACAGCAAAAACGTAGAGAGAAGCACAAGGGGCACTAGTGGCTTTCTCTTTCATAAAATAGAACAGCTCTTCTTGGATAACAAGAGCTGTTTTTGCTTGTATTGAAGATTTCTTTCCTAATAGATATACTTATCGTTAATGGCAGTTTCAAATTCAGGACCATACTTGCTTGCTTCAAATTCAATCCTGCCCATTCAGAATTTTCATTTTACTAGAAGGGAGTGTGTGCCATGATTTCTGATTCATTTTTTATTGTTTGGTTTAGCGAGAACAATACTATTGACTCCTGGATTTTTCTGCCAGATGCTATAAAACACCTCTTTTATAGCACATGTTTAAAAATATAATGTGTGGTTGTAAGTGATTTTAAACTTCCTCTAGTGATTCGATAGGAGAAAAATAAGCCTGCTCTACTTTAATTTAACCCCCATTATTTTACCACTTGGCCTTTCATTTTAACTGCTTATCTCAAAAGTCGATTTTTCTTTCATACTTTTTGTTAAACTAGTGTGGTAAAGAGGAGGAAAAAATATGATTTTACAAGCTAAACATTTGACTAAACGGTACGGCAATCATATGGCTGTCGACGATATCCAGTTAGAGTTTGAAAAAGGAAGTTTCAATGCTATTTTGGGACCCAATGGTGCAGGGAAATCAACCACCATTTCCATGTTAATCGGTTTGAAAAAGCCGACACAAGGTCAGATTCGATATGCGCCAAATACGAAAATCGGAGTTGTTTTTCAAGCTAGTGTACTGGATGAGATGTTGACGGTTAGGGAAAATCTCACGATTCGTGCTCAACAGTATAAGGAGATTGCGGAAAGTCGTGTGGATGATTTGATTCATCAACTGGGTTTGACGGCTTTCCAGAAACAACAATATGGGACTTTGTCAGGTGGACAAAAACGTCGGGTTGATATTGCGCGTGCTCTTCTTTCGCGACCAGATATTCTTTTCTTGGATGAACCAACGACAGGTCTTGATATTCAGACGCGCAAATCCATCTGGGATCTACTGTATCGACTACAAAAGGATGAAGGGATGACTATTATCTTAACGACTCATTATCTGGATGAAGCAGATGAAGCGGATCAGATCTATATCGTTGATCATGGGAAAGTGATTGCGCAAGGTTCTGCGACTGCTATTAAAAGTCAGTATGCATCTAATATCCTAAAAATTCGTTTTAAGGAAATGAAGGCTCTAGAAAAATTGCTACAGGCTGGAATGACAGTAGAGGAAGAAAATGAGTTGGAATATCTTTTTTATCCAGGGACGTCACAGGAAGCCATTGAATATTTGGCAAAAGTTCGAGAAGAAATTGATTCTTTTGAGTTTCGTCCGGGTACTATGGATGATGCCTTTATTGCACTTACAGGAAGAGAGGTTCGCTAATGCTAGCTTTATTGAAACGGAATTTTATCTTATATTTTCGTAATCGTTCGGGGGTATTTTTCTCATTATTGGGGGCATTGATTTCCTTCCTCCTTTATATCATTTTTTTGCAGAAGAATTTGACGGACTCTTGGTCCCAACTCCCTAATAGTACGAACCTTTTAAATAACTGGCTGATGGGTGGGACGTTGGCTGTGACTGGGATGACAACCAGTTTTACGGCTCTTAAACAAATGGTACAGGATCGCGAAAATCAAGTGGATCAAGATCTTTTCTTGACAGATTTAGGTAACTGGGGCTTACAGGCGTCCTATCTAATCAGTAGTATTGTCATTTCTTTTGTCATGCAGGTGTTTATGTATGCTGTTATGAGTTTTTATTTTAAAGAGAGCCCAGTTATCAGCCATTTACCGGAAATCGCTTTGATTATGTTGTTAAGTAGTCTGCTTTCAAGTTTGGTAAATGTTCTCTTGATTTACCGTTTTCAATCTGTAGATAGCCTTGGTAAACTGGCAACGATAGTGGGAACTGCTTCTGGATTTTTAGTAGGAACTTATATCCCCATTGGAGTACTACCTGATTCTGCGCAGCTTTTCATGAAATGTACCCCTGCAACTTATATTGCTTCTCTCTATCGACAAGTCTTGATGAAAGAGCGATTAGAGATCGCATTTTCAGGAAATAACAGTCTGTTACAGGAATTTCAAGAAAAAATGGGAATCCAAATC
The DNA here is from genome assembly GCF_046098195.1 of Streptococcus sp. ST14. Taxonomy (NCBI): domain Bacteria; kingdom Bacillati; phylum Bacillota; class Bacilli; order Lactobacillales; family Streptococcaceae; genus Streptococcus; species Streptococcus sp. ST14. The sequence continues at coordinate 48,459 of NZ_JBJUSF010000002.1, read as the reverse complement.
AACTGGCAAGAACTATTGACAAAGGAAGAAACATACTTTATAGTGGTTATTATCAGTCTCATCGCTATTCTTCTTTGGCTTTTATTTGTTAAAGTGTTTAGCAAGAGAAAATAAAGATGTATTGGAGAGAAAATGAAGATTCGTTTTGAAATGAAGACAGAGTTTTCAGAAAAAGACCCACACATTTTAATTCAGGCAGCTCAGTTAACCGACCAAGCAAGAGAGGTCATGGAGTATTTAGAACAATTTTCAACGACCAATCAGGTGGTCATTCCTATTCGAACGGATGATCATCTGGTTATGGTGAAAATTGAGGATCTTATTCTAGCAGATATCGATAAGAATTTGTTGACCATTTATACGGTAGATGGGATTTATAAAACTAAGGAAACATTAACAAACTTTCAGAATCGAATTAATCGACGTAACTTTATACAGATATCACGTCATTCAGTTATAAACATTGACCATTTAGAGTCATTATCGGATAGCTTTTCAGGGAACATGATGGCTAAGATGACTCGGGGTCTCAAATCGAGTGTGAGTCGGAAATACGTTAAGTCCTTAATGGATTATCTAGGTTTATAGGAGAAAATCATGAAGCGATTGATTGCTTATTTTGTATCGGGAATGCGTACGGCCTCCTTTGTTTATTTGAGTTTGGTGTTATTGGCTCAGTTTTATTCAGGTATTACCTATCCCGCACCAACGACAAAAAATATTCTAGCTTTGTTTTTGATGAGTGGAATTATGGGGGTATTGACTTTAATCCTTGAAAGGCTAGAGTTTCTTGCTTATAGTATGCGTGTAGGAGTTCATTTGTTAGCGACAGCTACTATTTTAGTATTGACCTACCTATTTTTTGGCTGGGGTTCGGCATTGTTGAGTCCCTTGCTTTGGTTCTTTTTCTTATTAATTTATGGACTGATATGGTTGTACCAGATCTGGCAAACTCACAAGCTCACCCAACGAATTAATCAAGCCTTAGAAGATAAAAGAAAGAAAACAAATCACTAATGTAGTGTTGAGGATGAGGTTTGAGGAGAGCACCAGTTTCCATATAGAGCAAATTATGATATAGTATTTTCAGCCTAAAACAAGGAGAAAACAATGCCAGTAAATGAATATGGTCAGATAATTGGTGAGTCAATGGAAGGTTATACATCTGGTGAATTGCCTTCCATTGATTTCTTAGAAGGGCGCTACGCTCGGATAGAGGCTCTTTCGGTAGAAAAGCATGCGGAGGATTTATTAGCTGTTTATGGTTCAGATACGCCTCGGGAGATGTGGACCTATCTCTTTCAGGAACCAGTGGCAGATATGGAGGAGTTGGTTACCGTCTTAAATCAGATGTTGGCTCGTAAGGACCGTTTTTACTACGTGATTATAGACAAGGCAACTGGTAAGGCTTTAGGGACTTTTTCTCTCATGCGCATTGACCAGAATAACCGAGTAATAGAAGTGGGCGCAGTCACTTTTTCTCCAGAGCTCAGGGGAACACGTATAGGGACAGAGGCTCAGTATCTCCTAGCGCGATATGTTTTTGAGGAGCTTAACTATCGTCGCTACGAATGGAAGTGTGATGCTCTTAATCTGCCATCCAGACGAGCTGCGGAGCGTTTGGGATTTGTCTATGAAGGAAACTTCCGTCAGGCAGTCGTTTATAAGGGGCGTACGAGAGATACGGATTGGCTCTCTATGATTGATAAGGACTGGCCTCAAGTCAAAGCTCGTTTAGAAACATGGTTGGCTCCTGAAAATTTTGATAAAAATGGACGACAGTACAAGAGCTTGAGAGAACTTTAAGAGGTGTTGACATGATCACTATTAAAAAGCAAGAAATTGTCAAGTTAGAGGATGTTTTGCATCTCTATCAGGCTGTCGGTTGGACAAATTATACCCATCAACCTCAGATGTTGGAGAAGGCCTTGTCTCACTCATTAGCGATTTACCTGGCACTTGATGGCGATGCCGTGGTGGGCTTGGTCCGTTTGGTCGGAGATGGTTTTTCATCGATTTTTGTCCAGGATTTGATCGTTTTGCCTAGCTATCAGCGCCAAGGAATTGGTAGCAACTTGATGAAAGAGGCTTTGATAGACTACAAGGATGCTTATCAAATTCAACTGGTGACAGACCAAACAGAGAAAAATTTGGGATTCTATCGTTCTCTGGGATTTGAAACCTTATCTACTTATGATTGTACAGGAATGATTTGGGTGGATCGAAAAAGATAAAAAAATTATTTTTTATTAAGTAAAGTTTAAGTCTCCTTGTGTATCATATAGTTATTAAATAAAGACCTCCTAATACTCTTCGAAAATCTCATCAACCTTCGTTAGAGTCGACTTAGCTAACTATAGTTATGCTTGCGTCTATCTACCTAGTCTGATTTCGATTTTCATTGAGTACCCTTTATTTAATGAAATCCCAAACTTTTCTTTTTCATCATAATCTCCTAGAGAAGTCACCCAATCAGGTGGCTTTTTTATGACTTGGGGAGGAAAAATCCATTTGAAAAAAATTTTTTAAAAAATAATAAATCAGAGAAAAAGTTAAGTTAGCTTTAAGATTCATCTTGTATTATATAATCATTAAATAAAGACCTCCTAACTTTATTTAATGAAATCCTAAACTTTTCTTTTTCATAATAATCTCCCTTAAGAGGCCACCCAATCAGGTGGCTTTTTTGTTTGTGGCTTGGATTTTTGATATAATAGAGCCATGAGTAGAATTTTAGATAATGAGATCATGGGGGATGAGGAGTTGGTAGAACGTACCCTCCGTCCTCAGTATTTACGTGAATATATCGGTCAGGATAAGGTCAAGGATCAGCTTCAAATCTTTATTGAGGCAGCAAAAATGCGTGATGAAGCGCTGGACCATGTGCTCTTATTTGGGCCTCCAGGTTTGGGGAAAACGACCATGGCCTTTGTCATTGCCAATGAACTGGGAGTCAATCTCAAGCAAACGTCTGGTCCTGTCATTGAAAAAGCGGGTGATCTGGTAGCGATTTTGAATGATTTGGAACCTGGAGACGTCCTTTTTATTGACGAGATTCATCGCTTGCCCATGTCGGTGGAAGAGGTGCTTTATAGTGCCATGGAAGACTTCTACATTGATATCATGATTGGTGCTGGTGAAGGCAGTCGCAGTGTTCATTTGGACTTGCCACCATTCACCTTGATTGGGGCTACGACACGTGCGGGGATGCTCTCAAATCCTCTGCGGGCACGTTTTGGGATTACAGGTCATATGGAATACTATGCCCACGCTGACTTGACAGAGATTGTTGAGCGGACAGCAGATATTTTTGAGATGGAAATCACCCATGAGGCAGCTTCGGAGTTGGCCTTACGCAGTCGAGGAACTCCTCGTATCGCCAATCGTCTCCTCAAGCGCGTGCGCGACTTTGCCCAGATTATGGGGGATGGCTTGATTGATGATGTGATTACGTATAAGGCTTTGACCATGCTGGATGTAGACCGTGAAGGTTTGGACTATGTAGACCAAAAAATCCTTCGCACCATGATTGAGATGTACGGTGGTGGTCCTGTCGGTTTAGGAACTCTTTCTGTTAATATTGCCGAGGAGCGTGAGACAGTCGAAGATATGTACGAACCTTACCTGATTCAGAAAGGTTTCATCATGCGAACTCGTTCTGGACGGGTTGCGACAGCCAAGGCTTACGAACATTTGGGCTATGAGTATAATGAAAAATGAGCAAGAAATTCTAGATAGTGTTAGAAAAAATCCTGATATGATGGCTATTCTGACCATCATCCGTGACCTTGATCTGAAAGACTCTTGGTTGGCGGCAGGGTCTGTCAGGAATTTCATTTGGAATCTCTTGTCAGACAAATCTCCTTTTGATCATGAAACGGACGTGGATGTGATTTTCTTTGATCCAGATGTTTCTTATGAGGAAACAGTATCCCTAGAGAAAAAGCTGAGAGAAGATTTTCCTCAGTATCAGTGGGAGTTGAAAAATCAGGTCTATATGCATCAGCACAGTCCCCACACTGCGCCTTACACGAGTTCTCGTGATGCCATGAGTAAGTATCCCGAACGCTGTACGGCGATAGGACTCCGCTTGCATGCAGACGCAACTTTGGAGCTCTTTGCGCCCTATGGTCTAGAGGATATTTTAAAGTTTCAAGTTTCCCCTACTCCTCATTTTTTAGAGAATGAGGACCGAATGAAGCTCTATCAAGAACGCTTGTCCAAGAAAAATTGGCAAGAAAAATGGAAAAATCTCACTTTTTCAAAAAACTTAAGAAAAATTTAAGTTAGGGACGGTATACTAGGTTCATAAGTTAAGAGGAACTTAACTTAAACTCCTAAAACTTTTTCATAATAATCTCCCTATAAAATTAAGTCGCCCAATCAGGCGGCTTATTTTTTGTCTGTACGGAGAGCTAATAACTTAGCAATAGAAGAAAATAGGGAAATATGGTATAATGAAACGATAGATTTTTGAATAGGAATAAGAACATGTTTGGATTTTTTAAGAAAGATAAAGCTGTAGAAGTCGAGGTTCCAACACAGGTTCCTGCTCATATTGGCATCATCATGGATGGGAATGGTCGTTGGGCTAAAAAACGGATGCAACCACGGGTTTTTGGTCATAAGGCGGGGATGGAAGCCCTCCAAAAGGTGACCAAGGCAGCTAACAAGATGGGAGTTAAGGTCATCACGGTTTATGCCTTTTCAATGGAAAATTGGACACGCCCAGATCAAGAAGTCAAGTTTATCATGAACTTGCCAGTCGAATTTTATGATAACTACGTCCCTGAATTGCACGCAAATAACGTTAAGATTCAGATGATTGGGGAGACAGATCGTTTGCCTAAGCCGACTTTTGAAGCTTTGAAAAAAGCAGAGGAATTGACTAAGAACAATACGGGCTTGATTCTCAATTTTGCGCTTAACTATGGTGGCCGTGCTGAAATTACGCAGGCTCTTAAGGGCTTGGCTCAAGATGTTCTAGATGCTAAAATAAACCCTGGTGACATCACAGAAGATATGATTGGGGACTATCTTTTCACGCAACACCTGCCAAAGGATTTGCGGGATCCTGATTTGATTATCCGTACGAGTGGTGAGTTGCGTTTAAGTAATTTCTTGCCATGGCAGGGGGCGTATAGCGAGCTTTACTTTACGGATACCTTGTGGCCTGATTTTGATGAAGCCGCCTTGCAGGAAGCTATTGCTGCTTTTAACCATCGCAATCGCCGTTTTGGAGGAGTTTAGGAGAAAATATGACCAAGGATTTACAAGAGAGAACACTGTTTGCTGGACTGGCTCTGGCTATCTTCCTTCCAGTCTTGTTTGTTGGCGGGCTCCTGTTGCAGATAGGGATTGGCTTGTTAGCGATGCTAGGCGTCCATGAACTCTTGCACATGAAGGGGCTAAAGACTATGACCATTGAGGGCACCTTGACCCTCCTTGCAACCTTTGCCCTTACAATCCCCTTAGAAAATTACCTAACTTTTTTGCCTGTTGATGGGAATGTGGTTGCCTACAGTGTTTTGATTACCATAATGCTAGGGACGACCGTTTTCAGTAAAAACTATACGATTGAAGATGCCGCTTTTCCAATTGCTGTGAGCTTTTATGTTGGTTTTGGCTTCAATGCCTTACTAGATGCTCGTATAGCTGGATTTGACAAGGTACTTTTGGCCCTTTTTATCGTTTGGGCGACAGATAGCGCAGCTTATCTGACAGGGATGAATTTTGGTAAACATAAGTTGGCACCAAGAGTTTCTCCTAATAAGAGTATTGAGGGCTTTGTCGGTGGTATTCTAGGTGCGGTACTGATAACAGTGATTTTCATGTTAGTGGACAGCACAGTTGCTCTTCCTTATGGGATTTATAGAATGAGTCTCTTTGCTGCCTTCTTCAGTGTGGCAGGTCAGTTTGGTGACTTGATTGAGAGTGCCATGAAACGCCATTTCGGTGTTAAGGATTCTGGAAAATTTATCCCTGGACATGGCGGTGTGTTGGATCGCTTTGACAGCATGCTGATTGTATTTCCAATGATGCACTTATTTGGCCTGTTTTAAAGAAAGGAATATTGAATGATTGGATTGCTAACCTTTATCCTCGTTTTTGGGATTATTGTGGTGGTGCATGAGTTTGGACATTTTTATTTTGCCAAGAAATCGGGCATTCTAGTTCGTGAATTTGCCATTGGTATGGGGCCCAAGATTTTTTCCCATATCGGTAAGGATGGCACTGCTTATACCATTCGAATCCTTCCTCTAGGAGGCTATGTTCGTATGGCAGGCTGGGGTGATGATGCGACAGAAATCAAGACAGGAACTCCAGTCAGTTTAACACTTGCCGATGATGGTAAGGTCAAACGGATCAACCTCTCAGGGAAGAAGTTGGATCAAACGTCTCTTCCTATGCAGGTAACTCAGTTTGACTTTGAAGACAAGCTCTTCATTAAAGGCTTGGTCTTGGAAGAAGAAAAGACCTTTGCAGTGGATCACGATGCAACGGTGGTTGAAGAAGATGGAACCGAAGTGCGCATCGCTCCTCTGGATGTACAGTATCAAAATGCTTCTATCTGGGGCAAGCTCATCACCAACTTTGCAGGTCCCATGAATAACTTTATCTTAGGTGTTGTTGTTTTTTGGATTTTGATCTTTTTGCAGGGCGGTGTTAGAGATACTCAGACCAATCTCTTTCATGTCATGCCAGAGGGAGCTTTGGCTAAGGTAGGCGTAGCTGAGACCGCTCAAATTACCAAGGTCGGCTCGCACGAGGTTAAGAATTGGCAAGATTTGACCCAGGCTGTGGAAGCAGATACCAAGGATAAGACTGCCCCGACCTTGGATGTGACCATTTCTGAAAATGGTAGCGAAAAACAAGTCACTGTGACGCCAGAAGAAAATCAAGGACGTTACATTCTTGGGGTTCAACCAGGGGTCAAGTCAGACTTTCTATCCATGTTTGTTGGTGGATTTACAACTGCTGCTGATTCAGGGCTCCGTATCCTTTCGGCTCTGAAAAACTTGATTTTCCATCCAGATTTGAACAAACTCGGTGGTCCCGTTGCCATTTTTAAGGCGAGTAGCGATGCTGCTAAAAATGGTCTTGAGAATGTCCTCTATTTCCTAGCTATGATTTCCATCAATATCGGAATTTTTAATTTGATTCCGATCCCGGCTTTGGATGGTGGAAAGATTGTGCTCAATATCCTAGAGGCTATCCGCCGGAAACCCCTTAAACAAGAAATTGAAACCTATGTCACCATGGCTGGTGTAGTTATCATGGTTGTCTTGATGCTAGCCGTGACCTGGAATGACATTATGCGACTCTTTTTTTAGATAATCGAGGAATATTATGAAACAAAGTAAAATGCTAATCCCAACGCTTCGCGAAATGCCAAGCGATGCTCAAGTTATCAGCCACGCCCTTATGTTGCGTGCTGGTTATGTTCGTCAAGTTTCTGCTGGTGTTTATTCTTACCTACCACTCGCTAACCGTGTGATTGAAAAGGCTAAAAACATCATGCGCCAAGAGTTTGATAAGATTGGTGCGGTGGAGATGTTGGCTCCTGCCCTTCTCAGTGCCGATCTTTGGCGTGAATCAGGTCGTTATGAAACCTATGGTGAAGACCTTTATAAACTGAAAAACCGTGAAAAGTCAGACTTTATCCTAGGTCCGACACACGAAGAAACTTTTACGGCTATTGTTCGTGACTCTATCAAGTCTTACAAGCAATTGCCACTCAACCTTTACCAAATCCAACCGAAATACCGTGATGAAAAACGTCCACGTAACGGACTTCTCCGTACGCGTGAATTTATCATGAAAGACGGCTATAGTTTCCATGCTAATTACGATAGTTTGGATGTGACTTATGACGAGTACAAGGCAGCCTATGAACGTATTTTCACTCGTAGTGGCTTGGACTTCAAGGCCATCATCGGTGATGGTGGAGCCATGGGTGGTAAGGATAGCCAAGAATTTATGGCCATCACACCTGCTCGTACAGACCTTGACCGCTGGGTTGTCTTAGACAAGTCAGTTGCCTCATTTGACGAAATTCCTGCAGAAGTGCAAGAAGAAATCAAGGCAGAATTGCTCAAATGGATGGTTTCTGGTGAAGACACTATTGCATACTCAAGTGAGTCTAGCTATGCAGCTAACTTAGAAATGGCAACAAACGCCTACAAACCAAGCAACCGTGTCGTTGCGGAAGAAGAAGTGGCTCGCGTCGAAACTCCAGGTGTTAAATCTATTGACGAAGTCGCAGCCTTCCTAAATGTCCCAGAAGAACAAACAATCAAAACCCTCTTCTACAAGGCAGATGGTGAGCTTGTTGCAGCCCTTCTAGTTGGAAATGACCAACTCAATGAAGTCAAGTTGAAAAACCACTTGGGTGCAGATTTCTTTGATGTTGCGAGCGAAGAAGAAGTGGCAAGTGTTATCCCAGCTGGTTTTGGTTCACTTGGTCCAGTTGGTTTGCCAGAAAATGTGAAAATCATCGCTGACCGTAAGGTGCAAGATGTTCGCAATGCAGTTGTAGGTGCTAACGAAGATGGCTACCACTTGACGGGTGTGAACCCAGGTCGTGATTTCACTGCAGAATACGTGGATATCCGCGAAGTTCGTGAGGGTGAAATTTCCCCAGACGGACAAGGTGTCCTAAACTTCGCCCGTGGTATTGAGATCGGTCATATTTTCAAACTCGGAACTCGCTACTCAGCAAGCATGGGTGCAGATGTTTTGGATGAAAATGGCCGTGCTGTGCCAATTATCATGGGATGTTACGGTATCGGTGTTAGCCGTCTTCTCTCAGCCGTTATGGAACAACACGCTCGTCTCTTTGTCAACAAAACGCCAAAAGGGGAATACCGTTACGCTTGGGGAGTTAACTTTCCTAAAGAATTGGCGCCATTTGATGTGCATTTGATTACTGTCAATGTCAAAGATGAAGAAGCGCAAGTCTTGACAGAGAAACTTGAAGCAAGCTTGATGGAAGCTGGTTACGAAGTCTTGACAGACGACCGTAACGAACGTGTCGGAGTGAAGTTTAGCGATAGCGACTTGATTGGGTTGCCAATCCGTATTACTGTTGGGAAGAAAGCAGCTGATGGTATCGTAGAAGTTAAAATCAAGGCGACTGGTGACACCATTGAAGTTCACGCAGACAACTTGCTTGAAACCCTTGAAATCCTCAGCAAGAAATAAAAACTTTAATCAGAAGAAAAACAAGGCAAAAATGTAACTAGTTTTTACCTTGTTTTTTCTATATAATGGGGAAAATGAGTAAATGAAGAGGTAAAGCTATGCTAAAATTTCCAAAGGATTTTGTTTGGGGTTCTTCCACTTCTGGACCGCAAACTGAAGGGCGTGTGTCTGGTGACGGAAAGGGAGACAATCTCTGGGATTATTGGTATCAAGTAGAGCCAAACCGCTACTATAATGAGATTGGTCCAGATAAAACATCGACCTTCTATGAGAACTGGGAAAAGGATATTGAGCTTTTGGTAGAGACTGGGCATACAGCCTTCCGAACTTCTATCCAGTGGTCTCGTATTTTCCCGCAAGGCCGTGGAGAGGTCAATCCGCAAGGGGTGACTTTCTACCGTCAGGTTTTTGAAGCTATTAAGGCCAAAGGGATTCGTCTCTTAGTCAATCTCTATCACTTCGACCTGCCTTTTGCCCTCCAAGAAGACGGCGATGGTTGGGAAAATAAGGCAATTGTCAAGGCTTATGAAGACTATGCTCGTTTTTGTTTTGAGACTTACGGTGACTTGGTAGACCAATGGATTACCTTTAACGAGCCCATCGTTCCCGTAGAGTTTGGCTATTTTTACGATGCCCACTATCCTCACAAGGTAGATGCCAAAGCAGCAGTTAAGGTTGCCTATCATACGCAACTGGCTAGTAGTCTTGCGGTTAAGGCTTGTCATGAGATTTTGCCTGATTCCAAGATTGGGATTGTCCTCAACTTGACACCAGCCTATCCACGTAGCCAGCATCCTGCGGATGTCAAGGCTGCGCGCATTGCCGATCTCTTCCAAGCTCAATCTTTCCTAGATCCATCTGTTTTAGGAGCTTATCCAGAAGAATTAGTGGAAATTTTAGCTGAGCATGATTTGCTGCCAGAGTACACTGTTGAAGAGTTAGAACTCATTCGCGAGAATACAGTTGATTTCCTTGGAGTCAACTACTACCAGCCTCTGCGCGTCATGGCCCCACGTTTTGCTAAGCATCCTGATAGCCCGCTTTTGCCAGAACATTTCTACGAACCTTACGTCATGCCGGGCCGTAAGATCAATCCTCACCGCGGTTGGGAAATCTACGAGCAAGGGATTTACCATATCGCTCAAAATATCAAGGAAAATTATGGTAATATTGAGTGGATGCTGACAGAGAATGGCATGGGTGTTGAAGGGGAAGAAAAATTCTGTGAGAATGGCATGATTCAGGATGACTATCGTATTGACTTTGTCAAAGGGCATCTGCGTGAACTACATCGTGCTATCGAAGACGGTGCCAACTGTAAGGGCTACTTGATTTGGACCTTTATCGACTGTTGGTCATGGCTCAACAGTTATAAAAATCGCTACGGTCTGGTTGAGCTTGACTTGGAAACACAGGAACGTCGCCTGAAGAAATCAGGCCACTGGTTCAAGGAACTCAGCGACCATAATGGATTTTAAGAATAAAAAGAGTGAGATGGTGTTCATCTCACTTTTTATTACAATATCATCATCAAGGTCCCGATCGTAATCAGGATACAGCCAATGATTGTTTTAAACGTCAGGATATCCTGTAGGAAGAAAAAGGCTAGAACAAGGGTAATGACGAGACTGAATTTATCGACAGCAGATACCTCAGTCGCATTGCCCATCTGTAGTGCCTTATAGTAGCAGAGCCAGGAGGCGCCAGTGGCCAAGCCAGATAAGATGAGAAAGAGCCAACTTTTTCTACTGATGTTGACAATTTCGGTCTGGCTATTGGTTAAGAAAACCATGGCCCAGGCCATAAGAATGACAACGATCGTACGAATAGCGGTTGCTAGATTGGATGGAACTCCCTCAATCCCAATCTTGGCTAAAATTGACGTTAGGGCTGCAAAGATAGCAGATAAAAGTGCGAAGAAAAACCACATGGCAAATACCTCCTCTTTTTATTATAAGTAATTGATGCTGACTTGTCAGGTATCAAGTGAAATCTTGATAAAATACCAGATAGAAAAACTATACCAATTTTTATCCTTGACAAGTGAGAAAAACAAGTATATACTGTCTTTGCTGATTCTGTAAAAGGAAAATCAGACTATACCAATTTAAGGAGAAAGCACAGCTAGTCTGTGTCGTATATACTATGTGTGGAATTGTTGGTGTTGTTGGAAACACAAATGCAACTGATATTTTGATTCAAGGACTTGAAAAGCTCGAATACCGTGGTTATGATTCTGCGGGGATTTTTGTCCTAGGTGGTGCTGAAAATCATCTAGTCAAGGCTGTTGGTCGTATTGCAGAATTATCTGCTAAGACAGCTGGTGTTGAGGGGACAACTGGTATCGGTCATACGCGTTGGGCGACTCACGGGAAACCAACGGAAGACAATGCTCACCCACATCGCTCTGAGACTGGACGTTTTGTCTTGGTCCACAATGGAGTGATTGAAAACTACCTTGAAATCAAGGAAGAATATCTTGCAGGTCACCACTTCAAGGGGCAAACAGATACGGAAATCGCTGTTCACTTGATTGGGAAATTTGCAGAAGAAGATGGCCTCTCAGTTCTTGAAGCCTTCAAAAAAGCTCTTCACATCATCCGTGGTTCTTATGCTTTTGCCTTGGTTGACTCGCAAGATCCTGAAGTCATCTACGTGGCTAAGAATAAATCACCACTTTTGATTGGTCTTGGAGATGGCTACAACATGGTCTGCTCAGATGCCATGGCCATGATTCGTGAAACCAACCAATACATGGAAATCCATGACCAAGAGTTGGTAATCGTCAAGGCTGATAGTGTCGAAGTTCAAGATTATGATGGAAATCGCCATGAGCGTGCTAGCTACACTGCTGAACTAGACTTGTCTGATATCGGTAAGGGAACTTACCCTTACTACATGCTCAAGGAAATCGATGAGCAACCAACGGTTATGCGTAAACTCATCCAAGCCTACACAGATGAGGCTGGTCAAGTAGTAGTAGATCCAGCCATCATCAAGGCTGTTCAAGATGCAGATCGCATCTATATTCTTGCAGCTGGAACTTCTTACCACGCTGGATTTGCTTCTAAAAAGATGCTAGAAGAATTGACAGATACACCAGTTGAACTTGGTATCTCATCTGAGTGGGGCTACGGTATGCCACTTCTCAGCAAAAAACCACTCTTTATCTTTATCAGCCAGTCTGGTGAAACAGCTGACAGCCGTCAGGTTTTGGTCAAGGCTAATGAAATGGGAATCCCAAGCTTGACAGTGACAAACGTCCCAGGTTCAACCCTTTCACGTGAAGCCAACCATACCATGCTTCTTCACGCAGGACCTGAAATTGCCGTGGCATCAACCAAGGCCTATACAGCACAAATCGCAGCACTTGCCTTCCTTGCAAAAGCTGTCGGAGAAGCAAATGGCAATGCCAAAGCCCAAGCCTTTGACCTGGTTCATGAGTTGTCAATCGTAGCTCAGTCTATCGAATCAACTCTTTCAGAAAAAGAAACCATTGATGCCAAGGTTCGTGAGCTTCTTGAAACTACTCGCAACGCCTTTTACATCGGACGTGGTCAGGATTACTATGTAGCCATGGAAGCGAGTCTTAAGCTCAAAGAGATTTCTTACATCCAGTGTGAAGGTTTTGCGGCAGGAGAACTCAAGCACGGAACCATTGCCTTGATTGAAGAGGGAACCCCTGTCTTGGCCCTCTTGTCAGATCCAGTCCTTGCTAACCACACTCGTGGAAATATCCAAGAGGTTGCAGCCCGTGGTGCTAAGGTTCTCACTATCGCAGAAGAAAATGTTGCTAAAGAGACAGACGATATCGTTCTGACGACCGTTCACCCTTACCTCTCACCAATCTCAATGGTCGTGCCAACTCAATTGGTTGCCTACTTCGCAACGCTACACCGTGGCCTTGATGTGGACAAACCACGTAACCTTGCCAAGTCAGTAACAGTAGAATAAACTAAGAAAGTCTAGTTCATCTAGGCTTTTTCTAATGAGCAAATTCATTGAAAATAAAACTAATTAGTGCTAAAATACCCTAAAACTAAAAGAGATAGCGAGGAAACAGGATGGTAGAATTAGGGATTTCAACATTTGGTGAAACAACCGCTCTGGAAGCGACTGGGCAGATTTACAATCATGATGAACGCATTCGTCAGTTGGTGGCAGAGATAGAGCTGGCTGATAAGGTTGGCTTGGATGTGTACGGGATTGGGGAGCATCATCGGGAGGACTTTGCGGTATCGGCGCCAGAGCTTGTTCTTGCAGCTGGGGCAGTCAATACCAAGAAGATTCGTTTGACCAGTGCAGTCAGCATTCTCTCGAGTATGGATCCGATTCGCTTGTTCCAACAATATGCCACCATCGATGCTTTGTCAAATGGCCGTGCGGAGATTATGGCAGGGCGTGGTTCATTCACCGAGTCTTTCCCACTGTTTGGCTATGACTTGAAAGACTATGAAGCTCTCTTTGATGAAAAGTTAGAACTGCTTCAACTAGCAAATGAAAGCACCAAAGTGAACTGGCAGGGGCAATTGACTCAAAGCATTGCTGGAAAAGAAGTTTATCCCCGTCCAGTTCAGGGGAAATTACCATTGTGGGTGGCGACAGGTGGTCATGTAGAGTCAACAGTGAAGATTGCTCAGGCGGGGTTGCCAATTGTCTATGCTATTATTGGTGGCAATCCGCGTTATTTTAAAAAGCTGATTCAAGCTTATCGTGAGATTGGTAGGGATGCCGGTCATGCGGATAAAGACCTGAAAGTGGGTGCTCATTCTTGGGGCTGGATTGCTGAGGATGGCGAGCAGGCGGTGAAAGATTATTTCCATCCGACCAAGCAAGTGGTGGATGCGATTTCTAAGGACCGTCCACACTGGCAGGAGTTGACCTATGAGCAATATTTGGAGCAAGTTGGTCCAAATGGAGCCATGTTTGTGGGAAATCCAGACCAGGTGGCAGAAAAATTGATTTGCATGATTGAGGATTTAGACTTGGATCGCTTTATGTTGCACCTACCACTTGGTTCTATGCCACATGATCAAGTTCTCAAAGCTATTGAACTTTTTGGAACGCAAGTCGCACCAAAAGTGCGTGCTTACTTTGCCATGAAAGAAGGGTTATAAAAAAATCCAATCAGTTGAGTCGATTGGTGAGGAACACCCATGGATTCAGCAACAGGTGGAAGTGGTACAAGGGGTAGAGCATACTATCTAGTAGAATATATACTGGTTTATACCAAGCACAAGATAAAAAAGTAAAAAAGACGATTTCTGCTTGGAAATCGTCTTTTTTCGCTATTCTCGCAAATACGATATCTTGTGGTTGGTGTAAACTGGTAGATAGCTCTCTTATTTTATTTATCAAAACCTTGTAAGTTTTTTTGGCGCTCTTCAGTTTGACCCTTGGCATCTAATTTATTACCATTGTAAACAGTGCTTTCCCATGATCCGTACATTGGGTTAGGGAAAATGATGAATTTCTCACCAAACTCTTTTTGTAATTCCTCTAATTTTTGGTTGCGCTCAGTTTCAGAGGTCTTTGAAAACTCTGCAAAGTCCACAAGATTATCTCCTAGTAGCATGACTAAGTTGGTTTTTTCTTGGACTGCTTGTCTACGACCTTCTTTAGATTTGACGCCTTTTTCTAAGAACATGAGATGATCGCGGCTTTGTACAGGAATTCCTTCATTTTCTAGGTTTTTGATCGTATCATCTACCTGATCTATCGTGCGGTCAGATACATAGTAAATTTGGACACCGTTTTGGTCTGCAAATTGGAGAAAGTCTTTAGCACCTGGTACAGCCTTGGCTGCGGCTTTTTTTACCCAGACATCCCAGTTTTCTGGGGTAAATGCTGTTCCATCTTTGACATTTTGCGCTTGATAAGGGCTATTGTCTAATACGGTTTCGTCTAAGTCCAAAACGATAGAGTAGGGTTTATCTGTCTGTGTTTTTAGTAGTTCTTTCAAACGATCAGTAGCGACATTGTAACCTTGTAGATAGAGTGCCTTGGTTTCAGCTGCTTTTTGATACCAAAGAGTTGACATAGTATTTTCTCTTGAACGCAACTGATCATAGGTCATTGTAACCTGATTATCAGATGTACTACTTTGTGTTGTCTGTGAATTTGCCGAATTTGTGCCACAGCCAGTCAGTAAAATGACGGAAGTAAGTGTAGAAGCAATTGTAATGGTAACTTTGGATATTTTCATAATCCCATCCTCCTAATAATAGTCTATTAATATTGTAGCGTTTTCATGGGATTTGTGCAAGGAAATATCGAGAGAAAAGAAATTTTTCAGTAGTAATTTGGTATTAGGATAAAATTATGTACTTAATTTTGGAATGAAGATGGATATAAAAAAATTCAATCGGCTTGATAGAAAATCTATATCAGCTTCTTTTTGGAAAATAGATGAAAATAAAGTGAATCTTTGAAAGGCTAGTAACATCAAGCTTTTCAGGGATTTTTTTCTTTATAGATATAAAAATTTCTAATCGAGTTGATAGTCAATATATATTGGGAAAAGGAAAAAAGGAGTGGTAAGATGGTTTCAATCCAAATGGAAGGAGAAAGGTATGGCAAGTAAAAGAGATCTAGTCTTTAGAGCGATTCGAGGCGATGAAGTGGAAAGAGTTCCTGTGGGATTTTGGTTTCATTTTGTAACACTCGAAGAAAAGGGGCAGGGATTAAATAATCCACGTATCTTTCAAAAAAGTGTTGATGGGCATCGCAGCTATGTGGAAAGGATTCGTCCTGATTTTGTCAAAATTATGAGCGACGGTTTTTTCCTTTATCCAAGTAATGTCTATAATCCTAAGATTGCAAGCATTCAGGAGCTGACTTCTATTGAATCGATTGGTGAGGAACACCCATGGATTCAGCAACAGGTGGAAGTGGTACAAGCGGTTCGAGAGACCTTTACCGAAGAGGTTGCTTCTTTCTACAATATCTTTTCACCGATCTCCTACCTCAAGCGCTGGTTCCGTACAGAAACTTCGCGAGGTGATAAGGAAGTGGCTGATCTACTGCTTGAAAATTCTGAGCAATTCAGAGCTATTCTAGATGTGATTGCAGGAGATATTGCTTCCCTAACTCAGAAAATCATTCAGCAAGGCGGTGTTGACGGGATTTACCTCAGCACCCAGGAAATTCAAGATGAGCGCATCACACCAGCACTCTACCAAACCTATATCGAACCGAGCAATATAGCGATTTTGGAGGCAGCCAATCAGGTTGGTGGGACCAATATCCTCCATATCTGTGGTTTTGAAGGTGTGAGCAATGATGTGACGATATTTAAGGACTATCCAGCTCAAGTGGTCAACTGGGCGACTCATCATGAGGAGGTTAGTTTGACACAGGGGCAAGAGTTGTTTCCAGGTAAGGCCGTTTTAGGTGGATTCGAAAATGGCAAGAAAAGCTTGCTTTATCAAGGTTCCAAGGCGGAATTGCAAGATGAAACAAGGCGGTTGTTGGCTGAAGCTGGTAGTAAAGGCGTTCTTCTGGGAGCTGACTGTACTGTTCCAGATGACTTTGACTTAGAGAGGTTGGACTGGATTCGACAGGCAGCTGTTCTCTAAAAGGAGGAGCTATGAAAAGTAAAAGATGGGGCATCTTCATTGCAGTTATCGGTTTGCTGGCTTTGGTTGCCATAAGCGTCGTAAAAAATGGGCACTGCAAAAATGGAGAGAGATGTCGTGGAGTTCAGGATTTTTTCAAGTCCAGTCTCCCCTTTCTACGCTCGAATGATATCGCAAGCAGTTTATTAGTTGAAAAAGTAAGAAATGGAGAATAAGAATGTCAGAAAAAAAAGAATGGGTTTTAAAAGCATTTAAAGGTGAAAAGGTTGATCGTGTGCCAGTTGGTTTTTGGCACCATTTCACATCCGAAGACGAATGGCTACACGGTTTCTCAAATCCAGCCATTATCGAGAAGAATATCGAGGGCCACAAGCGCTTTATCCGAGAAGTTCAGCCGGACTTTATCAAACTCATGAGTGATGGCTACTTTGCTTATCCAAATCCAGCGATTGCCAAAGGAAAATCACTTCAAGAATTGGCAACCATTCAACCACTCGGACCAGATCACGCTTGGATAAAAGAGCAAGTGGACTTGGTTAAGAAAATCAAGCAAGAGTTTACAGAAGATATCGTTGCGATTTACAATATTTTTGCTCCTGTGACCTATCTCAAGTGGCTGCTGGGGGAAGTGTCTGGTGGCGATGACCTCATTGCTGATTTTTTGGTGGAAGATCCTAAAGCTCTTAAGAAGGTGTTGGATGTGATTGCAGAGGATATTGCGAGTCTCAGCCGAGCTGTTATCGAAGAGGCTGGTGCTGATGGAATCTACCTCAGCGTGCAAAGTATCCAAGATCAACGAGTGTCGGCAGCAGAGTATCAAGCCGTCATTGCACCTAGCGAGATAACGGTTCTGGAAGCAGCTAGTGCTGTTGGTGGTGTCACTGTTCTTCATATCTGTGGCTACGAGGGAGCGCGAAATGATATTCACCTTTTTGCTGACTATCCAGCCCAAGTCTTTAACTGGGCTGTAGGACCAGAGGGAATCACTCTCAAGGAAGGTCGTGAGATTTTCAAGGGACGTACGGTTCTTGGAGGATTCGAAAATGGCAAGACAGGCTTACTGTATACTGGTAGCAAGGATGCCATTCAGGCTGAGGCAAAGAAACTAGTTGCAGAAGCTGGGGAACAGGGCTTGGTACTTGGGGCAGATTGTACCATTCCAAGTGATATCGCAGTTGAACGTATCCAGTGGGTGAGAGAAGCGCTTGAAAACTAAAGGAGAAAAAGATGAGTAAAAAAGCATGGATTATCGGTGGTGTAGCAGTGGTTGTAGTAATTGGGGCAACGATTATCGGGAGAAGTTTAGCTGGTGCTCCAGCCAAGGATGGAGAAACGGCTTCGTCTGCTGAAGTTATAACCTTGAAGGTTGCCCATACACAAAACTATGTTCCATATGATTTTGTCAATGAAAAAGGGGAATCAGATGGTTATGAAGTAGCTGTTTTGAAGGCTGTTGATGAGAAGTTGGCAAACTATCAATTTGAATATACGGGTACCAGTGATGATGACCTCTTGATTGGTCTGGAATCAGGTAAGTATGACATCGGAACCAAGGGAGCTTGGTACACAGATGAACGAGCTAAAAAGTTTGTCATTCCATCTGAACCAGTCGGAGCGAGCATCATCGGATTTACTGTCAGAAAAGAAGATGAACAGAAATACAAAACCATTGATGACTTTGCTAAGAATAAAGGGAAATTGGTTCCCATCTCTCCACAGAATGCTCAATGGAATGTTATCACCAGCTACAATGAAAAACATCAGGATGCACCGATTGAGCTAACAGCTGCTGAATCCTTTAAAGTGGCAGATGCCTATGCCTGGGTCTTAGAAGGACGTTATGACGCCTTCTTTGATATCAAACTGTCCTTTGAAAAAGCAGTTACAGCAGAAGATGGTCCTTACCACCAATATGCGGATAAACTCAGCTGGTTCCCATACAAGGGCATTCCAACTTATCCTTTGATTCACCGTGATGAAAAGGGTGAGCAATTCGCTAAAGAATACGAAAAAGCAATCAAAGAGTTGAAAGAAGATGGCACGCTTGCTAAGCTATCTCAGCAATACTTTAAAGAAGATGTCTTTAGTTATGTAGACAAAGACTAGACCAGAAATTCCAAGACTAGAAAGGGTTTTGCATGGTTTCTTATGATTTTTCCAAGGTCTTTCAGTTCTTACCGACCTTATGGCAGGCACTTCCTATGACCTTGTCCATTCTCTTTTTTACCACTCTTCTTGGTTCCCTTTTTGGAGGTCTCTTGGCCTGGGCGCAAGTAGGAGAAGACAAGAGTTTTGCAGCGATTTCCAAAGGCTATATCTTTACCCTACGTTGTACACCGCCGATTGTCTTGCTTTTTCTAGTCTTTTATGGCTTGCCAGAATTTCTGAAATGGTGGCTTGGCTTGGACATCAACAACTGGTCTAAAACTATTTTTGTTCTCCTGACGATGATTCTCTTGTTTGCGGCTATAGTTGCCGAGGTTTTCAAGGCGGCCTATCAAGCTATTCCAAAGGGGCAGACAGAGGCCGGGCTTAGTATTGGTTTGACTCCAAGTCAGACTTTTTGGAGAATCATTTTTCCTCAAGCTTTTCAAGTTGCTCTTCCCAATATAACAACCGCTATTCTCAATCTCATGCGGGATGCTGCCTTGGCTTATACGATTGGTTTTGTTGATGTTATGGGGGCAGGCAATCTCTTGATCAGTCGCAATTTAGGGAACTACTCTCTGGAAATCTATACGGCAGTTGCGCTTCTTTACTGGGGGATTGCCTTGGTTATTTCTAGCTTGAGTCGTTTGCTTGAGAAGTCTTTGGAAACAAAAGGGAGGTAAGAAATGGATATAGACTATATTGTAAAGACCTTTCTGGAGACCTTGAAAGGTGTGCCAATCACCTTGATTATCATGATTGTGGCTATGGTCTTAAGCTTTTTACCGGCTCTATTTTTAGCCTTGGGGCAGATTTACAAGGTTCGAGGGGTGAGGAGTTTTTCTCTGGTCTATCTGGCCTTTATCCGAGCGACTCCTCCGATTTTATTGATTCTCTTCTTTTATAGTTTGTTTCCAAGCCTGCTGAATCAATTTCTCAAAAGCATAGGAAGTGACCTTGATATTTTCAAGCTTGATCCTCTCTATTATGCCTTTATCATTTATAGTTTGATGACAGTCGGGAGTTTCTCGGAGATTTTGCGTTCAGCGATCTTGACGGTGGACAAGGGACAACTAGAGGCAGCGCATGCGATTGGGCTGACTACAACCCAGGCCTATCTAAGGATTGTTTTTCCTCAAGCCTTGCGCTCAGCCTTGCCTAACTTGGCCAATCTGGTGATCAATATCGTCAAAGGGACCTCCCTGGTCTTTGTTATGACCATCAAGGACATCACAGCTATTGCTCGTGTAGAAGCGTCCTACGGTTACCAGTATTTTGAGTCTTATTTTGTGATCTTTTTGCAGTATATTTTGATCTGTGGTTTGATTCAGTGGGGCTTCTCTCTACTGGAGAAAGGCTATGTGAAAAAAGAAAAGAGTGCAAAAGCATCTAGCGCGCGTTTTGTATAGGAGGACAGGATGTTACAAGTAGAACATATCGCAAAAACATTTGGAGAGAGGCAGGTACTGGAGGATGTCAATCTCCAGGTCAACCAAGGGGATGTAGTCGTCATTTTAGGACCATCAGGTTCGGGGAAAACGACCTTTCTCCGTTGTCTCAACCACTTAGAAAAAGCTGATAGCGGCCGTTTGACATTGGCAGGAAAGACCTATGACTTAGCCAAATTAAGCAAGAAAGACATTCTAGAAATTCGCAAAAAAACAGCTTTTGTTTTCCAACACTACAATCTCTTTGCAAACAAAACTGCTCTGGAAAATATTCTAGAAGGCCTAATCGTCGCTCGTAAAGTTCCCAAGGAAGAAGCGCTCAAACGTGCAGAATCTGCCTTGGAAAAAGTTGGTTTACTGGCCTACAAAGACTACTACCCTTCTCAGCTATCTGGAGGGCAACAACAACGAATAGGAATTGCGCGTGCCATTGCAGTCAAGCCCGAGGTCATTTTGCTAGATGAACCAACATCGGCACTAGACCCTGAGTTGGTTGGAGATGTTTTGGATGTTCTGAAACAGTTGGCGGGAGAAGGTGTGACCATGGTGGTCGTCACGCATGAAATGGGATTTGCTAGAGATGTTGCCAACCACGTTATTTTCATGGACGGGGGCCGTATCGTAGAGGAGAACAATCCTCACGATTTCTTTAGCCGTCCGCAGGAAGAACGAACCAAGCAGTTTCTGGCTCGTATCTTATCAGATGCCACCTATAGTGTAGAATATATGATTTGATAGACAAGTGTATCATAAAAACAACACCCCATGACTAGAAGATTCTTCTAATCATGGGGTGTTTTTCTATAGGAGGGCTAGTTTATACTCTTCGAAAATCTCTTCAAACCAAGTCAGCTTCGCCTTATCTACAAGCTCAAAGCTGTGCTTTGAGCAGCCTGCGATTAGCTTCCTAGTTTACCCTTTGATTTTCATTGAGTGTTAGTTCTTTTTCTTGTTTTTTATCAACCATCCAAGTCCGAGAAGGGCAAGGATACTGAATCCAGCAAGGGCAAGGAGGGATTTGCTCTCGGTTCCTGTATTTGGAAGGAGGTTCTGAGAGGGAGCCTCTGTAGCAGTTTCTTGAGAGTCAGGATTTGCTACTAGGTTTTGGGCTAGGCCTTGTTCTGGTTCAACTTCCAAGCTAGAAAGATTAAACTCTGGTTTTTCTTCCACAGCTGGGGCGACAATGGCACCACCTTGAGACAAGCGGAGAACAACGGCAGTGAGAGCGTTCAATTTTAAGCCTTTTTCAGTCCATTCAAGACCCTGAGGTTTAGCGATTCCTACTGGTCCTGCTTGGTTTTCATCTGCGAGGACTTCAGCCTTTCTCAAGTGAGCAAAGGCAGTTCCTAAGTTGAATTCGCGAGCCTTATCATCTGCATTGACAAAGACAGCGTAGATATCTCCATTTGGAGCTGTGATTTGGTAGCCGATGACCACGTCTTCTTTTTCAACGCCATTTTGGCCTGGGACAGTAATGAGGTGGACGCGCTCCTTGATATCTTGCAGACTCTTGAGTCGGAAGGCGTCTGTAGATTGACGAAGAGCAATCAATCCTTTCATGTAGTCACGGCTCTTGACATTTTCAGGATAAGCTTTGCCATCTGTAGCTTTGGTCCAATCAAACTTGTTGACAGCATCACTAGAGTCGTAAGAGTCATGGATAAAGTAAGGATAGACAAATGGCTTGCCGTCCTTGTCGCGCAACAAGTGAGACTTGTTTGGGACCTTATCGTCTGGAACAGGAGTCTTGTAGGCTGGATCAAGGAATTGTTTGGTACGTCCGTATTCCTGACCAGAGTGGATAAACGGAGTTCCTTGAGCAGTCAAGACCATGAGGTTTCCAAGTCGCAAACGGCGATGGATTTCAGCATAGTTCTCAGCCTTGCTTGGGTCTTTTTTGATAGACTGGGCAATGATGTCAAAGAGGGTCAAGTTATCATGGGCTGCGATATACTGGATAACATCTCCAGGGTTGTCTGCTTCAAAGTTAGTTGGTTGAGCAATCAGATTTTTAAAGATGGTATTGATATCGCGTTTTCCACCTGTGATAAAGGCAGGTTGACCTTCGTTTGGATAGCCAGACTTGAGGTTGTTACGGATGTCGTCTGAAAAGACAGCGACAGTATCTGTTTTCTTCATCCAATCTTGGTCAGCAGGTTGTACAGGCGTATTTTCATCACCAGTATAGGTTCTCCAGCCTTCACCTAGCATGATAAGATTTGGATTGAGGGCGCGTGCAGCTTTGTACGCTTCTTCGATAGAAGCCGCATCGTGGTCACCCATCATATCAAAGCGGAAACCATCTACTTTGTAAGTTTCAACTAGATACTTGATAGAGTCTACTAAGACACGCTTAGACATGTAGTGGGTTGTTCCCAAACGACCGCCTCCAAAGCTAGTACGAGGAGTTCCGTCTGCGTCCATAAAGTGGTAGTAGTTTGGCTCTAAGTCTTCAAAGATGTCGAGATTGGCAGTATGGTTGTAGACCACATCCAAGATAGCCCCCATGCCACGTTTATGGATTTCGTTGATGAGGTTTTTGAATTCTGCAATTCGTTTTTCTGGATCCTTAGGATCGCTTGAGTACATACCAGTCAAGGAGAAGTAGTTTTGAGGGTCATATCCCCAGTTGTAGTTGCTGTTGCTTGAAGCGTAGGCAGACAAACGTTCATGGTTTTTCAATTCATTGACAAAGTAGTAAGACAAGACTGGAAGGAGCTGGATGTGGGTCACACCCAAGTCTTTGAGATAGTCCAGTTTTTCGATAAAGGCTTCAAAGGTACCAAATGGCTTGGTCAAGTCTTTTGCGATCGCAGGATCCGAAGTGAAGTCACGTACATGAGCTTCATAGATAACGGCATCTTCACGTGATTTGAAGTTACGAATCTTTCCATAGGTCAAGTCTTGCGGACCTAACTTCGCTGGATCGACAAAGGCAGCTTTAGCGACCTTATGAGCGGCATCTGTTTTTGCTAGGTCACTGTTCCAAGCCGCTAATGATTTGGCATAAGGGTCAAGAACGAGGACAGTTTTACCTTGGCGCTCGATCTGGTAGTGGTAGTAATAGCCAGTGTAGTTGCTGATACCGAGACCAGAGTTTGCATCCAGAGTTTGTTTCCAGGTTCCTTTTTCTCCTTTTTCAAGGGCAACAGTTCCGACTACTTTTTCAGGATCTTTCTTGTCATATACGACAACGGAAACCTTATCAGCGCTTGGAGACCAGAGGGTGAGGTCAACAAGCTTGCCATCTTCTTTTAGAGTTGCGCCGAGTGGACCATCGTAACTGTAGGACTCATCCTTGAGGCGCCAGCTTGAACGTGTGGTAAAGCGGTCTGAATCGTAGCTGACTGTGTAAGGGTGTTGGGTGTCAGAGAAGTCTCCGATGTAGGTCACTTTTTTACCTGCTTCATCAACCTTGATATCAGTAATGGTTACTTTGTTCCCTTGATGATCAGTGATATTAGAGCGTTTAAGGATATCGTCTTTCTTAGCTCCAACAAGGGTAGAAAAACTGCTTTCGATACGAGACTTGGCCACATGTTGGGCACCAGTCATGCGGATATCGTGCACATAGTAGGGATTAGTGTAGATGGTTTCGTCATCATCCTTGAGGAAAATCTGACTGTGATTTTTTAGATCTGTGAATTTATAATCTTCTTTTCTGATTTTCACATCATCGCCTTTCTTGCTTTCGTCTAGTAATAAAAATCCAAATTCTCTTGCAGCTTCATTGAGTGGGATATCAATGTAACGGCCATATTTTCCAGTTGCGGTAAAGTCAGTACCGTCAGGCCATTCTCCACTGCTTGGGTTCTTGACATCGCCCCAATACCAAAGCGATTTTTTGTCATAGTTGCCATCGGTGCGGTAGTAGTTGACACGAATAGTTCCTGCTGGCTGAGGACGGTAGTTGTATACCTTGTAGTTTTCATCTAGCCAGGCCTCATTCATTTTTGGAGAGAGGCGCTCTACTGAACGGTCCCCTGTCAAGTTATCGCCTTTGGTATTGTTGATAAGGAAGCTGACTTTCTTGGCTTGCTCGTTTTTGAGTTTGACATCTAGGTAATAACCGTAGTCATCTTGCTTGGCATCCTTGAAGGACTTGGCTCCATTGGGCCAGTTTTCAGACGGCTTTTCAACATCGTCCCAAGTCCAAAGACCTTGAGAATCTTTATTTTCTTCAGGGAGTTTCTTTACATGGATGCGGAAGTGGTTGTCTGCGATGGGCTCTTCAGAAGATGTGTCAGCTTGTGGTTTTTGGCCTGAAGTTTGCGTCGAAGTGTTGGCGTCTACTTTCTCTTCCTTGCTGTTAGCCTGGTTTGTGCTAGCGTCTTCTGTTTTAGGTGTTTCTGGCGCTGTAGTAGTTTCCACAGCTGGAGCTTCTTTTTTAGGTGTTTCAGATGCTAGAACAGCGTCAGTTGCTGGGGCGTCCTTTTTAGTGTCAAGGGAAGCGTTTGCATTCTTTTGTTCAGAAATAGGCGTTTCCTTTTGAGTTTGACTCGTTTCAGTCTCAGTAGGGGCCTTGGTCACAGCGCTGGTATTTTCCTGAGTTTGAGGCAGGTTTTCGTTGGCCGAAATAGTTGGCATTGTAGCAGAAAGCAAGACAATGCTGGCACCAATAAGGACAGAACCAGTTCCGTTCTTCAAGGAACGGATACCATAAATCATTTTTTTCTCAGTTTGAGATGGGATCTTTTTCATCACAATTCTCCTTGTGTAGTTGTTCCCTATCAGTATAGCACGAGGTAAACATTAGTGCAAGCGTTTTCCTAGCTTTTAAGAGAAAATATAATGCTTCATTCTCTTGAAATTTTAAAATAATACATAGGAAAAGATTGTTTAAAAAATAGTAAAAAAACCTTGAAAAATCTAGCTAAATAAGGTATACTATGAGTAATCATTTGTCGTAGGTTTTGTCTGAAATATTGTCCAGACAAGGCTCACAGCAGTTAAATCTTCTGAAAAAGTCAGATTTAGCTGCTCTTTTTGTGCTTTTTTTCAGGTTTTTGAGTGCTTGTAACAAAGATTTAAAGATTCTGAAAATTCATCAAAGGGACACGGTGATAGGGGTTTTAAAAACCATATGACGATTAGAAAAGCCTGATTGACAAGGCTTGGAATTTTATTTACAAAGGAGAATCATCTTGGCAGGACATGACGTTCAATACGGGAAACATCGTACCCGTCGTAGTTTTTCAAGAATCAAAGAAGTTCTTGACTTACCAAATTTGATTGAAATTCAAACTGACTCATTCAAAGATTTCCTAGACCATGGTCTTAAGGAAGTGTTTGAAGATGTATTGCCGATTTCAAACTTCACAGACACAATGGAGTTGGAATTTGTTGGATATGAAATCAAGGAACCAAAATACACGCTAGAAGAGGCTCGTATCCACGATGCTAGCTACTCAGCACCAATTTTTGTAACCTTCCGCTTGATCAATAAAGAAACAGGCGAAATCAAAACTCAAGAAGTTTTCTTTGGTGATTTCCCAATCATGACAGAAATGGGTACTTTCATCATCAATGGTGGTGAACGTATCATCGTATCTCAGTTGGTCCGCTCGCCAGGTGTTTACTTTAATGATAAAGTTGATAAAAACGGTAAA
Organism: Streptococcus sp. ST14; assembly: GCF_046098195.1. Taxonomy (NCBI): domain Bacteria; kingdom Bacillati; phylum Bacillota; class Bacilli; order Lactobacillales; family Streptococcaceae; genus Streptococcus; species Streptococcus sp. ST14. Next base: position 22,473 of record NZ_JBJUSF010000002.1, on the reverse strand, counting down.
GTGGGCTACGGTTCAACGGTTATCCCTAACCGTGGAGCTTGGTTGGAACTTGAAAGTGACTCAAAAGATATCGCCTATACTCGTATCGACCGTACTCGTAAGATTCCATTCACTACCTTGGTTCGTGCGCTTGGTTTCTCAGGTGATGATGAAATCTTTGATATCTTTGGTGACAGCGAATTGGTTCGCAACACTGTTGAAAAAGATATCCATAAGAATCCAATGGACTCTCGTACCGACGAAGCCTTGAAAGAAATTTACGAACGCCTTCGTCCAGGTGAGCCTAAGACTGCTGAAAGCTCACGTAGCTTGCTTGTGGCTCGTTTCTTTGACCCACGTCGTTATGACTTGGCAGCTGTTGGTCGTTACAAAATCAATAAAAAACTCAATGTTAAAACACGTTTGCTTAACCAAACCATTGCTGAGCCATTGGTAGACCCTGAAACAGGCGAAATCTTGGTAGAAGCTGGAACAGTCATGACTCGTAGCGTGATTGAAAGCATTGAAAGCCATTTGGATGGCGATTTGAATAAGATTGTCTACACTCCAAATGACTCAGCTGTTTTGACAGAACCAGTTGTTCTTCAAAAATTCAAGGTTGTGGCACCAACTGATCCAGACCGTGTTGTAACAATCATCGGAAATGCAAATCCAGATGATAAAGTTCGCACTATCACTCCTGCAGATATCCTTGCTGAAATGAGCTACTTCCTCAACTTGGCTGAAGGACTTGGCCGTGTAGATGATATCGACCACCTTGGAAACCGTCGTATCCGTGCGGTTGGTGAATTGCTTGCCAACCAAGTACGTCTTGGACTTTCTCGTATGGAACGTAATGTCCGTGAACGTATGTCTGTTCAAGATAATGAAGTCTTGACACCACAACAAATCATCAATATCCGTCCTGTAACAGCTGCGGTTAAAGAATTCTTTGGTTCATCACAGTTGTCACAGTTCATGGACCAACACAACCCACTTTCTGAGTTGTCTCACAAACGTCGTTTGAATGCCTTAGGACCTGGTGGTTTGACACGTGACCGTGCTGGATATGAAGTTCGTGACGTGCACTACACTCACTATGGTCGTATGTGTCCGATTGAAACACCTGAAGGGCCAAACATCGGTTTGATCAACAACTTGTCTTCATACGGGCACCTCAACAAGTATGGTTTCATTCAAACACCATATCGTAAGGTTGACCGTGCTACTGGTAAAGTGACCAACGAAATCGTTTGGTTAACAGCCGATGAAGAAGATGAGTTCACAGTAGCGCAGGCTAACTCTAAATTGAACGCAGATGGCACTTTTGCTGAAAAAGTTGTCATGGGACGTCACCAAGGGGTCAACCAAGAATATCCAGCATCAAGTGTTGATTACATGGATGTTTCTCCTAAACAGGTAGTTGCCGTTGCGACAGCATGTATTCCTTTCTTGGAAAACGATGACTCCAACCGTGCCCTCATGGGTGCCAACATGCAACGTCAGGCTGTACCATTGATTGATCCAAAAGCACCTTTCGTTGGTACTGGTATGGAATACCAAGCTGCCCACGACTCAGGAGCTGCTATTATTGCTCAATACGATGGTAAAGTTACCTATGCGGATGCTGACAAGGTAGAAGTTCGCCGTGAAGATGGTTCTCTTGATGTTTATCATGTTCAAAAATTCCGCCGTTCAAACTCAGGTACTGCTTACAACCAACGTACGCTGGTTAAAGTTGGAGATGTTGTTGAAAAAGGTGACTTTATCGCTGACGGACCTTCTATGGAAAATGGAGAAATGGCGCTTGGACAAAACCCAATCGTTGCCTACATGACATGGGAAGGTTACAACTTCGAGGATGCCGTTATCATGAGCGAACGCTTGGTTAAAGATGATGTCTATACATCTGTCCACCTTGAAGAATACGAATCAGAAACACGCGATACAAAGCTTGGGCCTGAAGAAATCACTCGTGAAATTCCAAACGTTGGTGAAGATGCCCTTAAAGACCTTGACGAAATGGGGATTATCCGTATCGGTGCTGAGGTTAAAGAAGGGGATATCCTTGTAGGTAAAGTAACACCTAAGGGTGAAAAAGACCTTTCAGCTGAAGAACGTCTCTTGCACGCTATCTTCGGTGACAAATCTCGTGAAGTTCGCGATACTTCACTTCGCGTACCCCACGGTGCCGATGGTGTTGTTCGTGATGTTAAGATCTTTACACGTGCAAATGGTGATGAATTACAATCAGGTGTTAATATGCTGGTTCGTGTTTACATCGCTCAAAAACGTAAGATTAAGGTCGGAGATAAGATGGCCGGACGTCACGGAAACAAAGGGGTTGTCTCTCGTATCGTTCCTGTAGAAGATATGCCTTACCTTCCAGATGGAACTCCAGTCGATATCATGTTGAACCCACTTGGGGTGCCATCGCGTATGAATATCGGTCAGGTTATGGAGCTTCACCTTGGTATGGCAGCTCGTACTCTTGGTATCCACATCGCAACACCAGTCTTTGACGGAGCAAGTTCAGAAGATCTTTGGTCAACTGTTAAGGAAGCAGGTATGGATAGCGATGCTAAGACTATCCTTTACGATGGACGTACTGGTGAACCATTTGATAACCGTGTGTCAGTTGGTGTCATGTACATGATCAAACTCCACCACATGGTTGATGATAAATTGCACGCTCGTTCAGTCGGACCATACTCAACAGTTACGCAACAACCACTCGGAGGTAAGGCTCAGTTTGGTGGACAACGTTTCGGTGAGATGGAGGTTTGGGCGCTTGAAGCCTATGGTGCCTCAAATGTCCTTCAAGAAATCTTGACTTACAAGTCTGACGACATTAACGGACGTTTGAAAGCTTATGAAGCTATTACAAAAGGAAAACCAATTCCAAAACCAGGTGTACCAGAATCCTTCCGCGTTCTTGTCAAAGAATTGCAATCACTTGGTCTTGACATGCGTGTCCTTGACGAAGATGATCAAGAAGTTGAACTTCGTGATCTTGATGAGGGCATGGACGAAGATGTCATCCACGTAGATGACCTTGAAAAAGCACGTAAAAAAGCTGCTGAAGAAGCAAAAGCTGCTTTTGAAGCTGAAGAAGGTGCAAAAGCGGAAGCAACAGAAGAAGCTACTGAACAAGAATAAGTAGCTCACTTAGAATAGAAAGGGAAGAAATAGTGGTTGACGTAAATCGTTTTAAAAGTATGCAAATCACACTAGCTTCTCCAAGTAAAGTCCGTTCATGGTCTTATGGAGAAGTCAAAAAACCTGAAACAATCAATTACCGTACGTTGAAACCAGAACGTGAAGGACTATTTGACGAAGTCATCTTTGGTCCTACAAAAGACTGGGAATGTGCTTGTGGAAAATACAAACGCATTCGTTACAGAGGGATTGTTTGTGATCGCTGTGGGGTTGAAGTGACGCGTACAAAAGTTCGTCGTGAACGTATGGGACACATCGAGTTGAAAGCTCCTGTATCTCATATCTGGTATTTCAAGGGGATTCCAAGCCGTATGGGCTTGACCCTTGATATGAGTCCTCGTGCACTTGAGGAAGTTATCTACTTTGCAGCTTATGTGGTGATCGATCCAAAGGATACACCACTTGAGCACAAATCTATCATGACAGAGCGTGAATATCGTGAGCGCTTGCGTGAATATGGCTACGGCTCATTCGTTGCTAAAATGGGTGCCGAAGCTATCCAAGACCTCTTGAAACAAGTAGATCTTGAAAAAGAAATTGCTGAACTTAAAGAAGAATTGAAGACAGCAACTGGACAAAAACGTATCAAAGCCATCCGTCGTTTGGATGTTTTGGATGCCTTTTACAAGTCTGGAAACAAACCTGAATGGATGATTCTCAACATCCTTCCGGTTATTCCACCAGATCTTCGTCCAATGTTGCAGTTGGATGGTGGTCGTTTTGCCTCATCTGACTTGAATGACCTTTACCGTCGTGTTATCAACCGTAACAACCGTTTGGCTCGTTTGCTTGAGTTGAATGCTCCAGGTATTATCGTTCAAAATGAGAAACGTATGCTTCAAGAAGCAGTTGATGCATTGATTGACAATGGTCGTCGTGGTCGTCCTATTACAGGACCTGGTAGCCGTCCACTTAAATCATTGAGCCACATGCTCAAAGGTAAACAAGGACGCTTCCGTCAAAACTTGCTCGGTAAACGTGTTGACTTCTCGGGACGTTCTGTTATTGCTGTTGGTCCAACTCTTAAGATCTACCAATGTGGTGTGCCACGTGAAATGGCTATCGAGCTCTTTAAACCATTTGTGATGCGTGAAATCGTAGCGCGTGATATCGTGCAAAACGTTAAAGTAGCTAAGCGCTTGGTGGAACGTGGAGATGAGCGTATCTGGGATATCCTCGAAGAAGTTATCAAGGAACACCCAGTGCTTTTGAACCGCGCACCGACCCTTCACCGTTTGGGTATCCAAGCCTTTGAACCTGTCTTGATTGACGGTAAAGCCCTTCGCCTGCACCCACTTGTCTGTGAAGCCTACAATGCCGACTTTGACGGTGACCAAATGGCCATCCACGTACCGCTTTCAGAAGAAGCCCAAGCAGAAGCTCGTATCTTGATGTTGGCTGCTGAGCATATCTTGAACCCGAAAGATGGTAAACCAGTTGTTACTCCATCTCAGGACATGGTTTTGGGTAACTACTACTTGACCATGGAAGAAGCTGGTCGTGAAGGTGAAGGAATGGTCTTCAAAGACCGTGACGAAGCTGTTATGGCTTACCGCAATGGTTATGTTCACCTCCACTCACGTGTTGGTATCGCAACAGACAGCCTCAACAAACCTTGGACAGAGGAGCAAAAACATAAAGTCTTGCTGACAACTGTTGGGAAGATTCTCTTCAACGATATCATGCCAGAAGGTCTACCTTACTTGCAAGAGCCAAACAATGCCAACTTGACAGAAGGCGTTCCGGATAAATACCTCTTGCCACTTGGTGGAGATATCAAGGAAGCTATCAGCAATCTCGAACTCAACCCTCCATTCAAGAAGAAAAACCTTGGAAATATCATCGCTGAAATCTTCAAACGTTTCCGTACGACAGAAACTTCTGCCCTACTTGACCGTATGAAGAACCTCGGTTACCACCACTCAACTCTTGCAGGATTGACAGTGGGTATTGCCGATATCCCAGTCGTTGATGACAAGGCTGAAATCATTGAAGAATCACACAAACGTGTAGAACAAATCACCAAACAATTCCGTCGTGGTATGATCACAGACGACGAGCGTTACAATGCTGTTACAGCTGAATGGCGTGCTGCCCGTGAAAAATTGGAGAAACGCTTGATTGCCAACCAAGATCCTAAGAACCCAATCGTTATGATGATGGACTCTGGAGCCCGTGGTAATATCTCAAACTTCTCACAGCTTGCCGGTATGCGTGGTCTGATGGCTGCTCCGAACGGACGTATCATGGAATTGCCAATCCTTTCAAACTTCCGCGAAGGTTTGTCAGTACTTGAAATGTTCTTCTCAACTCACGGTGCCCGTAAGGGTATGACCGATACGGCCCTTAAGACAGCCGACTCAGGTTACTTGACTCGTCGTTTGGTTGACGTTGCCCAAGATGTTATCATCCGTGAGGATGACTGTGGAACAGACCGTGGTCTCTTGATTCGTTCTATTACAGAAGGTAAAGAGATGATTGAGTCTCTCGAAGAGCGTCTCAATGGTCGTTACACTAAGAAAACTGTTAAACACCCAGAAACTGGTGCGGTTATCATTGGTCCAAATGAATTGATTACAGAAGACAAGGCTCGTGAAATCGTCAATGCCGGTGTCGAAGAAGTAACCATCCGCTCAGTATTTACATGTAACACTCGTCATGGTGTCTGCCGTCACTGTTACGGTATCAACTTGGCAACTGGTGATGCGGTTGAAGTTGGTGAAGCAGTTGGTACAATCGCTGCCCAATCTATCGGGGAACCTGGTACACAGCTTACAATGCGTACCTTCCACACGGGTGGGGTTGCCTCAAATACCGATATCACTCAGGGTCTTCCTCGTGTCCAAGAAATCTTTGAAGCCCGCAATCCTAAAGGGGAAGCGGTCATCACAGAAGTCAAAGGGGAAGTTACAGCAATCGAAGAAGATGCTTCAACTCGTACTAAGAAAGTCTTCGTTAAAGGTGAAACTGGCGAAGGCGAATACGTGGTACCATTCACAGCCCATATGCGTGTTGAAGTTGGCGATCAAGTATCTCGTGGTGCAGCATTGACAGAAGGTTCTATCCAACCAAAACGTCTCCTTGCTGTTCGTGATGTCTTGTCAGTTGAAACCTACCTACTTGGTGAAGTACAAAAAGTTTACCGTAGCCAAGGGGTAGAAATCGGTGACAAACACATCGAGGTAATGGTTCGTCAAATGATCCGCAAAGTTCGTGTCATGGATCCAGGGGATACAGACCTTCTCATGGGTACTCTCATGGATATCAACGACTTTACAGATGCCAACAAAGATGTTCTTATCGCAGGTGGTGTTCCAGCAACTGGTCGCCCAGTCCTTATGGGAATTACCAAAGCCTCACTTGAAACAAATAGTTTCTTGTCAGCTGCTTCCTTCCAGGAAACAACTCGTGTCCTTACAGACGCAGCTATTCGTGGTAAGAAAGACCATCTCCTTGGTCTCAAGGAAAATGTTATCATCGGTAAGATCATCCCAGCTGGTACTGGTATGGCTCGCTACCGTAACCTTGAACCACAAGCTATCAATGAAGCAGAATATCTGGCTCCAGAACAAGAAGAGGCAGAACTTGCTCCTGTAGAGGAAGTTGTGGAAATCCAAGTTGAAGAAACAGTAGAATAAAAGCAAACAAGAGAACCTTTGGGTTCTCTTTGTTTTATTTCAGAAAAATTTTCCCACTTTTTCATAAAGTATGGTAGAATAGAAGAACTAAAATGCCAAGGAGGTGTCCGTATGGAACAAACATTCTTTATCATTAAGCCAGATGGTGTGAAAAGAGGGCTGGTTGGTCAGGTTCTGAAAAGAATTGAGGAGCGTGGTTTCAAAATCGAAAAATTAGAGTTGCGTTCAGCAGTTTCAGAAGATTTGATTGACCAGCACTATCAAGACTTGGTTGAAAAAAGTTTTTATCCTCCTATCCGTCAGTTTATGACTTCAGGACCAGTAGTGGTGGGCATTCTATCAGGTCCGAAAGTGATTGAAACTTGGCGAACCATGATGGGGGCTACTCGTCCAGAAGAAGCTCTGCCAGGAACTATCCGAGGAGATTTTGCCAAGGCTGCAGGAGACAATCAAGCCATTCAAAATGTAGTTCACGGCTCCGATTCGGAAGCTTCTGCAAAACGTGAAATTGCTCTCTGGTTTAAGGATTAGACTGGTAAAAGAACAGTTCTGTGCACAACAGAGCTGTTTTTTGGTCAGTTGAGCACAAAAAATGGACACTTGAGGCGGAAACAATCATTTCAAACTCCTCACAAGGTATAATCCCATATAGGGAGGGAAAAGAAATGGTAAAATCAATTCGCCTATTGTTACTGATTGCAGTCATCCAGATTAGTTTTAGTAGTTGCCTATTATGGAAAGAATCCTTTTTATCTTTAAAACAGACCAATGCTTATTTTTTGATTTTGATAGTAGGAATTTCTGTTTTGTGCGCTGGGATAAATTATTTCCATACAGCAGACCAGTCTAGACATAGTATTTTGCATGTTCAAAAGAAAGTGAGTCTTGTTTATTGCCTCCTTTTAGTAGTCAATCTTCTGGCAACCTGTCTGGTTCTCTCAGAAAGCATCCAAACCACTAGCAAATTGCAGCAGGAATTGGTTGACCTCTTTTTACCCTCCTTCTTTTTCTTGCTAGGAGTAGATCTATTGATTTTCTTACCTTTTGATAAAATTTTTCGCGATATAGAAAATCACCTAAATAAAAAGAAAACAGTCGTCATTTCCGTTCTAGCTACGATGGTTTTCTTGAGGAATCCCTTAGTGATTTCCTCGATTCTCCTTTATATCAGTGTCGGTTTTCTATGTGCACGTTTCCTTTTTCCCAAATGTATCCAAAGGGAAATCTCCTTTTATGGACACCTGATTCGGGATATCCTGTTTGTTTTTTCAATAGTTGTATTCTTTTAAGTGGAGGAGAATTTTTCAAAATTGTTATAGTAAGTCCATAAAGAAAATTCACACAAAAGAAAACTTTTTGGTATAATAGTAGCATGCACACAAAAAATGAAGAAGAGCTTCTAGCTCTCGGAGAAAGATTAGGCCATTTACTCCAAAAAGACGATGTTCTAATCTTGACTGGAGAGTTGGGTGCGGGTAAAACAACCTTTACAAAGGGCCTTGCCAAGGGCTTGGATATCCGTCAGATGATTAAAAGTCCGACCTATACCATTGTCAGAGAGTACGAAGGGCGTTTGCCACTTTACCACTTGGATGTCTACCGTATCGAAGGTGATGCTGATTCTATTGACTTGGATGAGTTTCTCTTTGGTGGTGGTGTGACTGTTATCGAGTGGGGGCATCTTTTGGGTGAGGATTTACCAGATTCCTACTTGGAGTTGGAAATTTTGAAAGAAGCCGATGGCCGTTGCCTTCAATTTATAGCTCATGGTTCTCGGGCTGAACAACTCATCAAGGAGCTTCAAGATGGAGTATGAGTTGTGTATTCGTGAGGCTGAGATCCAAGATGCTTCAGCTTTGGTTGCATTTTTAAATCAAGTCGGTCGAGAGACAGACTACACTAGCTTGGATGAACATGGCATAGGGATGACTGCGTCTGAAATGGCTCTTTTTATCGAAAAACAAGCTTCTTCAGAAAATCAAATTACTCTCCTCGCCTTACTGAATGATGAGATTGCAGGAGTTTTAAATATCACAGCGGACCAACATTTAAGAGTTCGACATATCGGTGATGTTTTTTTAGCAGTTCGCAAGAAATTTTGGAACCAAGGCTTGGCGACTATACTTCTAGAAGAAGGCATCGAGTGGGCTAAAGTCAGTGGCGTCTTGCGCCGTTTGCAACTTAGTGTACAAAAACGAAACGAGGCTGCAGTCCACCTCTATTCAAAAATGGGATTTATCACAGAAGGCTTACAAGAAAGAGGAGCCTATTTAGCAGAAGGGATATTTTTAGATGTTTGTCTTATGGGCAAGCTGATAAATAAATAACGAGATGATTAAAAAATTAATTGGAATGGTGCTAGGTTTCCTAGCAGTAACAGTTTTAGGTGTAGCGGTTTATGGCTATACCATCTACCAACAGGGAACAGAAACCCTAAGTAAAAAGACTTACAAAAAAATCGGGGAAGAAACCAACGTTATCGAAGCGACGGAGCCTCTGACCATCCTCTTGATGGGGGTAGATACGGGAAATGTGGAACGTACAGACCCGTGGGCGGGAAATAGTGATTCCATGATTCTCTTGACGGTTAATCCCAAAACAAAGAAAACCACTATGATGAGTTTGGAACGTGATATTTTGACCAAGATTGAGACTGGAAACGGTCAAGTTCAGGAAGCTAAACTCAATGCGGCCTATGCTAATGGTGGTGCGGAACTTGCAATTTCTACTATTCAAAAGATGATGAACATCCACATTGACCGCTATGTGATGGTTAACATGCAGGGACTTCAACAATTGGTGGATGCAGTTGGTGGGATCACCGTCAATAATACACTTGGTTTCCCAATTTCGATTGCTGACCAAGAGGAGTTTAATAAGATTTCCATCGGTGTTGGAGAACAAACTTTGAATGGGGAGGAAGCCCTGGTGTATTCACGGATGCGTTACCAAGACCCAGAGGGAGACTATGGTCGTCAAAAACGTCAACGTGAAGTCATTCAAAAAATCGTTGAGAAGGTTTTGAGCCTAAACAGTGTGAGTCATTATCAAGGTATCCTCAAAGCTTTGAGTGATAACATGCAGACCAATGTAGACTTATCAGCTAAGAGCATTCCACAATTGCTTGGCTATCAAGATTCTTTCAAGAATATCGAAACGCATCAATTGCGTGGGGAAGATGCTGAGCTACAGGGAATTTCTTATCAGATTGTCACTTCAGAACATATGCTTGAGATGCAAAATCTCTTGCGTCGTTCATTAGGTAAAGAGCCAGTGACAGAATTGGAAACCAATGCGGTACTGTACGAAACAGCCTTTGGTCGGACAGCACCTTCAACCAGTACTAATGCTTCAAACGAAGAAGCAGAATAAGAAAAGAATCAAATCGTGGGAAATTTCCTGCGATTTTTTCAAAAAAATTCGAATAGATAAGTAGGAGGAAACATGAAAGCAGAAATTATTGCTGTTGGAACAGAAATTTTAACAGGGCAGATTGTCAATACCAATGCTCAGTTTTTATCAGAGAAACTAGCCGAAATCGGGGTAGACGTCTACTTCCAAACAGCTGTTGGAGATAATGAAGCTCGTCTTTTGTCCTTGCTTGAGATTGCGAGCCAACGTAGTAATCTTGTGATTTTGACAGGGGGCTTGGGACCAACTGAGGATGATTTGACCAAACAAACCCTGGCAAAATTTTTAGGAAAAGATCTAGTGTTTGACCCTCAAGCGCAAGAGAAACTGGATATTTTCTTTGCTCATAGACCTGACTATGCTCGGACACCGAATAATGAGCGCCAAGCCCAAATTGTAGAAGGGGCGACTCCACTGCCAAATGAGACAGGTTTAGCAGTAGGAGGGGTGTCGGAAGTGGATGGCGTGACCTACGTGGTCCTCCCGGGACCACCTAGTGAATTGAAACCTATGGTCTTAAATCAACTCTTACCCAAGTTAATGACTGGTACCAAGTTATACTCTCGAGTGCTCCGTTTCTTTGGAATTGGGGAGAGTCAGTTGGTGACCATTTTGGCGGATTTGATTGACCATCAAACCGATCCGACTTTGGCGCCGTATGCCAAAACAGGAGAAGTGACCTTGCGCTTGTCTACAAAAGCAGTTAGTCAAGAAAAGGCTCATCAAGCACTGGACATCCTAGAAAGTCAAATCTTGAGTCGCCAAACTTTCGAGGGAATTTCTCTACGAGACATCTGTTATGGATATGGGGAAGAAACCAGCCTCGCAAGTGTCGTTGTAGAAGAGCTAAAGAAGAGACAGAAAAGCATTACTGCGGCAGAAAGCTTGACGGCAGGTCTCTTTCAAGCGACATTAGCAGACTTTTCGGGCGTTTCAGCTATCTTTAATGGCGGTTTTGTCACTTACAGCCTAGAAGAAAAGTCCAAGATATTGGATATTTCCGAGCAAGAGCTAAAAGAACACGGGGTTGTTTCTGAGTTTACGGCCCGAAAAATGGCAGAGCAGGCTCGACTCAAGACTCAGTCTGACTACGGAGTTAGTTTGACGGGTGTGGCAGGACCAGATAGCCTAGAGGGGCATCCAGCTGGTACAGTTTTTATTGGACTGGCACATGCAAAAGGGACAGAGGTTATCAAGGCTAATATCGCAGGACGGAGTCGAGCAGATGTCCGACATATTGCGGTCATGCATGCCTTTAACCTAGTTCGCAAGGCTTTATTAAGTGACTAAATTTTGGTATAATGAAAGATAGGTCTAAGGACCAGTAGAATATAGGAGAACAAAATGGCGAAAAAACCAACAAAAAAATTAGATGAAATCGGAAAAAAATTTGGAGCTGATCGTGAAAAAGCCTTGAACGATGCGCTTAAATTGATTGAGAAAGATTTCGGTAAAGGCTCAATCATGCGTTTGGGCGAGCGTGCAGAGCAAAAAGTTCAAGTGATGAGTTCAGGTTCATTGGCTCTGGACATTGCTCTTGGTTCAGGTGGTTATCCTAAGGGACGTATCATCGAAATCTATGGACCAGAATCATCTGGTAAAACAACCGTTGCCCTTCACGCTGTTGCGCAAGCTCAAAAAGAAGGCGGTATCGCTGCCTTTATCGACGCGGAACATGCCCTTGATCCAGCCTATGCAGCAGCCCTTGGTGTGAACATTGACGAATTGCTCTTGTCACAACCAGACTCAGGTGAACAAGGTCTTGAAATTGCTGGAAAATTGATTGACTCAGGTGCAGTTGACCTAGTCGTTATCGACTCAGTTGCGGCCCTTGTGCCTCGTGCAGAAATCGATGGTGATATCGGAGACAGCCACGTTGGTTTGCAGGCTCGTATGATGAGCCAGGCCATGCGTAAACTCGGAGCTTCTATCAATAAGACCAAAACAATTGCTATCTTTATCAACCAATTGCGTGAAAAAGTTGGGGTCATGTTTGGAAACCCAGAAACAACTCCAGGTGGACGTGCTCTGAAATTTTACGCTTCAGTCCGTTTGGATGTTCGTGGAAGTACACAGATCAAGGGAACTGGTGACCAAAAAGATACTAATGTCGGTAAGGAAACCAAGATCAAGGTTGTTAAAAATAAGGTGGCTCCACCCTTCAAGGAAGCCTTTGTTGAAATCATGTATGGGGAAGGGATTTCTAAGACTGGTGAGCTCTTGAAGATTGCAAGTGACCTTGATATCATCCAAAAAGCAGGAGCTTGGTACTCTTACAAGGGTGAAAAAATCGGGCAAGGATCTGAAAATGCTAAGAAATATTTGGCAGATCATCCGGAAATTTTTGATGCCATTGACCACCAAGTCCGTGTTCAATATGGGTTGATTGAAGATGAAGAAGCTTCTGATCATAGTCCAGTAGCGGAGGCAACTTCTAACCAAGAAGTAACGCTTGACCTTGGCGATGATCTTGGAATCGAAATTGAAGAATAAAAATAAAAGTAGCAGATTTTCTGCTACTTTTTTATCTAACTCAAACGAACTAATGATCACTAAAGCGTCTGTATTCGATATGAAAGTCAAAGTAATGTTCATTCTGTAGCTTTTGGAAGATGTCGCGATAGGCTTCTTCGTCAAAATAGTCGCCACGGTAGAGAATTTCAAAACTCAAACCTTCGTACTCTAGAAAAGCATTGGCTGTTTTGAAACCATTTTGGCGGTAGAAGTCCATGCGTGCCTTTCTCTGCTCCAAGTTATCGCATTCTTCGTCCAATCGCTCGACTTCCAATAACATGGTTCGCTGGTAAAAATCAGTCAGCTTTTCGATGATTTCTTTTCCATATCCGTGGCTTCTCAAGTGGGGCATGATGGCAAAAAAGCTGATATAAAAAGCTTTTTGATTGGAGATGGCAAAAGCAAAGCCGACAAACTCTTCTTGGTTATAAAAGGCAAAAAAGTGAGCGTCTTCTCGGTCCTGATAGCGCAAGAACTCGGATAGAGGGACTCGTTCTTCCTTGGGGAAAGCTTCCTTGTTTAGCTTTTCAACCTTATCCAGATCGGGAAATGCATCGGTTATTAATTGACTGGTCAAATTCATAAATGACCTCCTTTTCTTGATTATAGCAAATTGTCTCTCTGTAAGCAATTGATTGCAAACTTAGTGATAGAGCCTTGTCGCTCCTTTAGAAAGCTGATATAATAGCTTTATGAATAAGAAACGATCCGTGGACTTGATACATGGTCCTATTCTTCCTGCGCTGTTAAGCTTTGCCTTTCCAATCTTGCTGTCAAATATTTTCCAACAGCTCTATAATACAGCTGACGTCTTGATTGTTGGACGATTTCTTGGTCAAGATTCCTTGGCAGCAGTAGGGGCGACAACTGCCATTTTTGACTTGATTATAGGCTTTACGCTTGGTGTTGGCAATGGCATGGGGATCGTCATTGCCCGCTATTATGGGGCTCGGAATTTTACAAAGATCAAGGAAGCAGTAGCAGCTACCTGGATTTTAGGTGCTCTTTTGAGCATTGTGGTCATGCTGATGGGATTTGTCGGTCTGTATCCACTCTTGCAATATTTAGATACTCCTGCAGAAATCCTTCCTCAGTCCTATCAATATATTTCTATGATTGTGACCTGTGTAGGCGTCAGCTTTGCCTATAATCTCTTTGCAGGTTTGTTGCGGTCCATTGGAGACAGTCTAGCAGCTCTTGGATTTCTGATTTTTTCTGCCTTGGTCAATGTGGTTCTGGATCTCTATTTCATTACGCAACTGCATCTGGGAGTTCAATCTGCGGGGCTTGCTACCATCATCTCGCAAGGCTTATCAGCTGTTCTCTGCTTTTATTATATCCGTAAGAGTGTTCCAGAACTGCTTCCTCAACTCAAGCATTTTAAATGGGACAAGGCCTTGTACGCGGATCTTTTAGAGCAAGGTTTGGCTATGGGTTTGATGAGTTCCATTGTGTCTATCGGTAGTGTGATTTTACAATCTTCGGTCAATACTTTTGGAGCTGTGATTATTAGTGCCCAAACAGCAGCTCGACGCATTATGGCTTTTGCTCTCCTTCCGATGACGGCTATTTCTTCTGCTATGACGACCTTTGCCTCTCAAAATCTCGGGGCCAAGCGACCAGACCGCATTGTTCAAGGTCTTCGAATTGGCAGTCGCCTGAGCATGTCCTGAGCAGGTTTTATTTGTATTTTCCTCTTTTTTGCCAGTCCTAGCTTGGTTTCCTTCTTGGCCAGTTCGACGGATGGATACTTGGTAGAAAATGGTAGCCTCTACCTGCAAATCAGTTCAGTCTTTTATCCGATTTTGAGCCTTTTGCTGATTTATCGCAATTGCTTGCAGGGATTGGGGCAGAAAGTCCTTCCTCTAGTTTCCAGCTTTATAGAACTAATCGGGAAGATCGTTTTTGTGGTCTTGATTATCCCTTGGGCAGGGTATAGGGGAGTTATTCTCTGCGAACCCCTTATCTGGGTTGCCATGACTACCCAACTGTACTTTTCACTTTTCCGCCATCCCCTGATAAAAGAAGGCAAGGCAATCTTGGCAACAAAAGGACAATCCTAGCTGGATTTGCTGAATAAAATCCATTTCCTCTAGTGAAAATCGAAAAAACTTGTGTTATAATAAGAAAGATTAAAATGTGAAAAAAGGAGATTCCTAATGGGACGTAAATGGGCCAATATCGTAGCCAAGAAAACGGCTAAAGATGGAGCTAACTCTAAAGTATATGCAAAATTTGGTGTAGAAATCTATGTAGCAGCTAAAAAAGGTGATCCAGACCCAGAATCAAACACTGCTTTGAAATTCGTTATCGACCGTGCGAAACAAGCCCAAGTGCCAAAACACGTTATCGATAAAGCGATTGATAAAGCAAAAGGAAACACAGACGAAACCTTTACAGAAGGACGTTACGAAGGTTTTGGACCAAATGGTTCTATGTTGATTGTGGATACCTTGACTTCAAACGTTAACCGTACCGCAGCCAATGTCCGTGCAGCTTTTGGTAAAAACGGCGGAAACATGGGTGCTTCAGGTTCAGTTTCATACCTCTTTGATAACAAGGGTGTGATCGTATTTGCGGGTGAGGACGCTGATGCAGTCTTTGAGCAATTGCTAGAAGCAGATGTGGATGTGGACGATGTAGAAGCAGAAGAAGGAACAATCACGGTTTACACAGCTCCAACAGACCTTCACAAGGCTATCGTTGCCCTTCGTGAGTCTGGTATCGAAGAATTCCAAGTGACTGAATTGGAAATGATTCCACAGTCTGAAGTGGAATTGTCAGGCGAAGACCTTGAAACCTTTGAAAAACTTTACAGCGTTCTTGAGGACGACGAAGACGTACAAAAGATCTACACAAACGTAGATGGATTCTAATAGAAAAACGAACAGTTTTACTAGCTGTTCGTTTTTTTGATATTTGAACTTAGACTCTGCTTTCAGAATCGTTTTGTTGCTTGCTTTTTCCTTGACCTAGACCAACTGCATGTTTTTGGACGAGCAAGAGCTGCCCATTGTCATCTTTTGCAAAAGTTAGGGTAACGGTCTTGATCTTGTCTCCAATGGAGATATAGGTGATTTTTCTCGTATTATAACCTCCGATAGTGGAGTCAAACTCGGAGTCTGGTAGTCCGTGTTTTTTGATAATATCCTTGTAGTTGGTACCACCTTTTCCTTTGTTGTCAAGGTCACCTTCGATTAAGGCGTCGAACTGTTCTTGGGTCCAGGTGAAGGTGTCGTCTTCTTCCTCCTCAGGGATGGAATAGGCGCTATCATCTGTCAAGTCGCTTTCTTCTTCGCGTTCCATTGAGGCACTCGCCTCGCTGTAGGAACGGTTAAACTCCCTGACAAACTCTTTGTAGACATTAGCGTACAGTACCTGGGTCGTAAAGAAAAGTACAACAGAGGCAACTGCCAGGGATGTTCCAATAATAGCCATTGTTTTCCGCTTTTTGAGGTTGACGATAAGGCCGATAATCCCCAAGATAAATGCTACGATGGCGATGAAAAACGATAGATAGTTAATAAATGGAATCCAGGACCCTAAAAGTGCGATAGCTCCAAAAATGGTTGCTAAGATTCCTAAAACTCTTTGTTCTTCTGGTTTCATTTGAAAGTTTTCTCCCTTCATCGAGTGAATGGATTTCTATCCACAGTAGTTAGTGCTTATTATAGAAAAAATATTGCCTAATGTCAATTTAAACCAAGATAGTTCTCATAGAAACTTTTTTCTTGACATCTTTTCTGAAAATGATAAAATAGTTCTCATGGAAACTTAAATAGTTCTTGTGAGAACTATATTTATCGTGAGAAAGGAGCAATCATGGACAAGCCAATGTTAATATTCAAACGTTTTGGACACCAGGTTCATCTGATGGTACAGAAAGAAGCCAAGCGTTGTGGCATTGAATTTATGGGTGGACCGCAAGGGCAGGTTCTGCGTTTTTTAGATTGCCAAGAACAGTCTGAAAATCTGGTCTTAATTAAGGATATCGAGCAGGAACTCAATATTACCAAATCTGTGGCGAGTAATTTAGTCAAGCGCATGGTGCAAAATGGTTTGGTTGAGCTAGAGGCCAGCCCGAGTGATAAGCGGGCAAAATTTGTTCGCCTGACGGAGAAATCGCGTTCGCAGATGCAAAAAGTTAAAGCTTTTTTTGATCGGATTGATCAGAGTCTGCTAGAGGGGGTTTCAAAGTCAGACTTAGCAATCTTTGAAAAGGTCCTCAGTCAGTTGCAAGAAAATGTTGAGAAGATAGGAGGAGAGAATGAAGAAACTCGCTAAACGTATTACAGGAAAAGAGTGGGGAATGATTATCCTTACGATTCTGTTCACTTGTTTCTCGGTCTATCTCGAGTTAGAGGTACCGACTTACATTTCGCAAATTACAGAATTACTGGGAACGTCTGGAACGCAGTTGGGTGAACTCTGGTCACCAGCTGCGAAGATGATTGGATTGTCTTTATTGGCTTTCTTTTCATCTGTTATGGTTGGTTTCTTTGCCGCTCGTGTTGCAGCCTCCTATACAACCCATCTACGTAGAGACGTATTTCATCGTGTTTTAGATTTTTCGCAGACAGAGATCAAGCGCTTTTCAATCCCAAGTCTCTTGACTCGGACGACCAATGATATTACCCAGGTACAGATGCTCTTTACCATGGGCTTGCAAGTGGTTACTCGTGGGCCAATTATGGCTATCTGGGCCATTGGAAAAATCCTTGGAAAATCGGAATACTGGCTCTGGGCGGTCGTTGTGGCTGTTATTGTCAATGTCTTGATGACTACCGTTCTCATGACTCTGGCCTTTCCAAAACAATCTGTTATCCAAAAATTGACAGATAAACTCAATAGCATCACTCGTGAAAGTTTGACTGGGATTCGAGTTGTTCGTGCATACAATGCGGAAGATTACCAAGATAAGAAATTTGAAGCAGCCAACGATGAGGTAACACGTCTCAATCTCTTTGTCAATCGTTTGATGGCCATTATGAATCCCATTATGATGGCGATTTCCAGTGGACTAAGTTTAGCTATTTACTGGATTGGTGCCTATATCATCAACGATGCAAGTTTGGCAGAACGTCTGCCACTCTTTAGTGATATGGTGGTCTTCATGTCCTATGCTATGCAGGTCGTGATGGGATTCCTTCTCATGGGAGCACTCTTTATCGTTCTTCCTCGTACCTTGGTTTCGGCAGGACGTATCAATCAAGTATTGGATCTGCATTCTTCTATTGAAAATCCTAGTCATGCACAGACAGCGGATCCTTCAGTTCAAGGACAAGTGGAATTCCGTGATGTGACTTTCCGTTACTCTAAAAACTCTGAAGCAGTCGTGGAACATGTCACTTTCAAAGCAGAAGCGGGTCAAACCGTAGCCTTCATCGGATCGACTGGATCAGGTAAGTCTACGCTTGTCAACCTCTTGCCACGTTTTTACGACGTTTCTGATGGAGAAATCCTAGTGGATGGTGTCAATGTGCAAGATTATGACTTGGAAGATTTGCGCAATAAGGTAGGCTATATTCCACAAAAAGCTGTACTCTTTTCTGGAGATGTCAAGGGGAACTTGGACTTTGGTAAGAGCAAAGAAACTCCTCTGAGCGAGGCTGCTATGTGGCAAGCTCTTGAATTGGCCCAGTCTAAAGCATTTATCGAGGACAAGGAAGCAGGTCTTGCATCAGAAGTAGCCCAAGGTGGAACCAACTTCTCAGGAGGTCAAAGACAGCGTCTGGCCATTGCGCGTGCCTTGGCTCGTAAACCAGAGATTCTCATCTTTGATGACTCTTTCTCAGCCTTGGACTACAAGACAGATCGTGTCCTTCGCCAAGAGCTAGCTGAGAAAACAAAATCCATGACCAAGCTCATCGTAGCGCAGCGCATTTCTACCATTATGGATGCTGACCTGATCTTGGTTTTGGATCAAGGTAAAGTCGTGGGACAAGGCACCCACAAGGAACTTCTTGCAACCAACGAAGTCTACCAAGAAATTGCCTACTCACAACTATCGAAGGAGGAATTGGAACATGGAAAATAAAAAAGTTTCGGTCTGGAAACAGTGCAAACCTTATATGGCAGGCCTCCAACTCCCTCTCCTAATAGCAGTTGTGGCTGCAGTCATTTCAAGCATAATCACCGTTTATGGTCCAACTAAGATTAAGGAAATTACCAACTTGATTTCAGATGGCTTGGCTACAGAAATCGACCTGGTAGCTGTGTCAAACATTGCTAGCTTTTTAGTGATTCTCTATGTATTTGGCGCTATCCTTAATTATACACAGGCCTATATCTTTTCAACGAGCATTCAGCATTTTTCAAAACGCTTGCGGACGGCAATCGCTGAAAAAATCAATCGTTTGCCACTTGGCTATTTTGACCGTCATTCACAAGGAGATACCCTTTCGCGCGTGACCAATGATGTGGATACAGCAGCGCAATCTCTCAACCAAAGTCTAGGGACAGTTCTTTCAGCTAGTTTCTTGTTGATTGCTGTCTTGGTGACCATGTTTGGGATGAACTGGATTTTGGCATTGGTAACCGTTGTATCAACCCTTGTTGGTTTTGCGGCGGTTTCCGTAATCATGGCCAAGTCACAGGGTTATTTTAAAGCCCAACAAAATAATCTAGCAGCCGTCAATGGTTATGTAGAAGAAATGTACTCAGGTCATAATGTTGTGACCAGTTACAACGCAGTGGACACCTCCAAAGCGAGATTTGCAGGTTTAAACCAAGACTTGCATGATAGTATCTGGAAATCTCAGTTTATCTCTGGTATCATGATGCCAGCCATGTTCTTTGTTGGAAACTTTAGTTATGTCTTAGTCATCATCGTTGGTGCCGCGCTGGCGTTAGAAGGGCATATCACGATAGGGATTATCGTAGCCTTTATGGTTTACGTACGGACCTTCTCCCAACCTCTGTCACAGATTGCCCAAGGGATTACGAGCCTGCAACAAGCGAGTGCAGCCATGACTCGTGTATTAGAATTTCTAGCTGAAGCAGAGATGCAAGATGAATCTCATAAGGACAGAAAATTGAGCAACATGAAAGGGGAAGTAGTCTTTGATCATGTGTCCTTTGGCTATACACCAGAGCGCACCATCATCCATGACTTTTCTGCGACAGCTCATGCAGGTCAGAAGGTTGCTATCGTTGGACCGACTGGGGCTGGGAAGACAACCATTGTCAATCTTTTGATGAAGTTCTATGAGATAGATAAGGGAAGCATCCGCATCGATGGCGTGGATACTAAGGACATGAAACGCTCAGAAGTACACGATGCCTTTTCAATGGTCTTGCAGGACACTTGGCTCTTTGAAGGAACCATTCGAGATAATCTCATCTACAATCAAACGGGCATCAGCGATGAACGAATGATGGAGGCCAGCAAGGCTGTGGGAATCCACCACTTTATCATGACCTTGCCAGATGGCTACGATACTGTTTTGGATGACACTGTGACCTTGTCTGTTGGACAAAAACAGCTCTTAACTATTGCTCGTGCCCTTCTCAAGGATGCACCACTCTTGATTTTGGATGAAGCGACATCTTCAGTCGACACACGTACAGAGGAATTGATCCAAAAAGCCATGGACCGTTTGATGGAGGGAAGAACTTCCTTTGTCATTGCCCATCGCTTGTCAACTATTCGTAATGCAGATTTGATTCTTGTCATGAAAGATGGCAATATCATTGAACAAGGAAACCATGAGGAACTAATGGCACAAGGTGGTTTCTATGCAGATCTTTATAATAGTCAATTTACAGAAGACGAAGCAGAAGAATAAAACAAAAGAAGGCTTGACGGCCTTCTTTTTCTGGACTATACTAGAAGACAAACGTCTCACCTGTAGGCAAAAAAGTAATGAATGAGAAGCATAAATGAAAAATTATCAAGAATGGTATCGAAATATCAGTTCCAGACTCACCAGCCATCCCCCTCTTTTATTTCTGTTACGCAGTTTCAATCGTTTGATGACATTCACCATGCCCCTGGTCTACCTGGCCTTGCTAGTCACCACTTACCTGCAACTAGGACTTGGTCAGCAAGTCGGGGTCTATTTGCTTGTCCCTGCTACAGGCTTTGTAATTTTGTCCCTCTTGCGTAAGAAAATCAATCATCCACGCCCCTACGAAACTTGGGACATCGCCCCCTTACTTGACAAGGATAGTTCGGGACAGTCTATGCCCAGTCGCCATGTTTTTTCGGCAACTATCATCTCCATGGCCAGTCTGCATGCTAGTCTACCTGTTGGTTTAGTATGTTTGCTCTTTTCAGCTTTGCTGGGCTTGGTGAGGGTTTTAGGGGGTGTTCATTATCCCAAGGATGTGGTCGTTGGTTACGCTTGTGGTCTCATGTGGGGGGTTCTTTTCTTCCTTTTTTGACATGTAAGTCAAGCTAGTCTGACAACCACTTACTGCTTCAAATTGACCACTTGCTTTTTTGCCCTTGTTTTCCTAATCTAGCTTTGATATAGTAGAGTCAGAAAGGAGATGTGATGAAGTTACGAATTGAGATTGACGGCGATTTAGAAGAAACTGAAATTGTCATCAAGACCCCTGCTTTGACAGATGAAATTGCGGACTTGCAACGGCTCTTGCAGGAGTCGACAGCTCCGAGGTTGATTTTTTACAAGGGGACAGGCGAATATTATCTTGACCTATCAGAGATTCTCTTCTTTGAAACCGAAGGTAGCAAGATCTACGCCCATACCCATAAGGAAGCCTATGAGGTTCGGCTCAAACTCTATGAGTTGGAGACCATCTTGCCTCGCTATTTTAGCCGAGTGTCCAAGTCAACTATCGCAAACATCCGTCAGATTTACTCAGTGGACAAGTCCTTTTCAGGAACGGGCACTATTTCCTTTTATCAGACCCACAAGGAGGTTCATGTCTCACGGCATTACCAATCCCTCCTAAAAGAAAATCTAAGAAACATGAGGTAAAAAACATGAAAAAGAAAGCATTTGGTATTGTTTTATTGGTTTTAGCAGCTTGGATCTTGCTGCAAGGGAATTTTGGAATTCCTTCTTTGGATGGCAAGATATGGCCTTTACTAGGTATTGTTTTTTTTGCTTATAAGACCATTGAGTCTATCCTTAGACGCCATCTCACTTCGGCAGTTTTTACAGGTTTACTGGCGCTCATCATTGCAAATTACGCTTATGACTTTTTGCCAGTTACCAATCATTCTCTCATCTGGGCTAGCATCTTGGTGGTACTCGGTGTTGGTTATCTGACGCATTCAAGTAAGTTCTGGAATGAAAAAAAATGGTGGTACGATGGGAAAAAAACAGTCGTCACGGATAAGGAAGTCGCTTTTGGTAGCGGGACCTTCTATAAGCAAGATCAAGATCTCGTAGATGACCAAGTGGAAGTCGCTTTTGGGGATGCTAAAATCTACTATGATAATGCAGAGATGTTAGGTGATTTTGCAACTTTAAATATTGAAGTGGCCTTCGGGAATGCAACCGTCTATGTTCCACAACACTGGCGTGTCGATTTGAAAGTAGAAACCTCCTTTGGTGCAGCTAAGGCAGATGCTCCTGTAGCGCCAACTAGTAAAACTCTGATTATCCGTGGGGAAGTTGCTTTTGGTAAACTTGGAGTTGTTTACGTTAAATAAAAAAATAGTTGTAAGTGTCTAGAGTTTTGGGAAAATGAAAAATTAAATATCATATATCTTGAGAGAGCGAGAAAATCGCTCTCTTTT
>NZ_JBJUSF010000029.1:0-33317 GCF_046098195.1 Streptococcus sp. ST14 | reverse complement strand
TGTGTGCTCTTTTTTCGTGCATAAAACAAACCCTTTAACATCAACGGTTTAAAGGGTTTTTATTTATTTTATCGAGAGAAAAGGGGCAGTAAAGGGGCAAAGTTTATAGTTTTATCTTTTCTAACTTGCTAGATATATCTGATACCATTTTTTGAGTGACATGAGAATAAATCTCTAGTGTTGTCTTTGAATCACTATGCCCTACTCTATCCATGATAGCAGTTAGCGGGATGCCTAGTTCAGCAAGTAAAGAGATATGAGAATGCCTGAACATGTGAGTAGTGATATTTTTGTCAATACCTAGCTTTTTACCATGATTTTTTAAAGGTATAATAACCCTAGCACTTGTTATTGGTTCTCCTAGAGTATTGATAAAAATAGAATCAGTATCAAATCCGTTTTTTGTATTCTCTAGAATTTGCTCTTTGATAATATCTAACACTTTTTGAGGAGCAGTTATAATTCTATCTGATTTTGCCGTCTTTGGTGCAGTTCTCTTTTTGAGTCTAAAATCGTATGTATGCCTTATGTGGATTGTCTTTTTCGAAAAGTCTATATCGTGTTTGTAACTCAAGGCAGCAAGCTCTCCATATCTCATACCAGTTAGAAAAAGGACTTTGGCTATACGGATATACTTGTTTAAACGATAATCACGCAAAGCCTCTTTTTGTAAAGTTTTAATAAAGAGGTTGAACTCTTTTTGATCCAGATATTTTGTCCTTTTCTTTTTCAAGTCATCGGAGGTTGTAATTTTACGGGGTAGCTCGACAAAAAGCATTTCATTGCTATTGATATAATTCATTCTGAGAGCGTACTTCATAATCTGATTGAGTTTAAATTTTATTTTTGAGGTATAATTTCTGGAGCGCCCATCTTTAATCAGTTGATCTATGACTTTCTGCAACAATCTACGGTCAATGTTTCTAACTAGATAATCGCCCTCTATCTGATTAAATATTTCATTCTTTACATGGTTTGCTGCATAGATCGTTGATTCTCTAACTCCATTTTTCCAATTTTCCTCAAACTCATCATAAAGCTCTTTGAATGTTATATCAGATACGTTTTTATTTTTATCTTCTAGTTTTTTATTTACCTTCTCTTGCAACAAGATGGCAGCTTGATTTCTTGCTTGAGGTGTTTTCTTCTCCATCGTGACTGATACTTTTTTTAATTTTTCAGTATAAGGATCTTTGTATCGCTCGAAAAATTTATATTTGCCGTTTGGTAATTCTTCCATCCACATTGATTTTAACCTCACTTTTTGATAAAATGGGGTATAGTAAAAGGCATTAAAAAGCCCTCTTTACTATACCGAACACCTCACGCTCTCCTCGACCAAAATTTGAGCGTGGGGATTTTTTATTTCGTTTCAAAGAAATTTCCGCAATTTTTGCAATGCCACTGTTTATTTCCTTTTTTGCCTGCAAAACCAGCTAAAGCACCAATTCCACCAGTTAAGACAGCACCACCAACGGCTTTTCCGACAGAAAAGGCTTTTTTATCTTGTTGTAAGAAAGAGACATCTTTGGAGTTACAATTTGGGCAAGTGATGATATTTTGTTTTTTCATTTGATTTTTTTGTTCCTTTTCCTGTTTTTTATGTTGTTGCATTGTTCTAAAAGCTTCCATCTCGCGCTGTCTTGCTTTTTTCTTTTCAGGCGATTCAGTCTTAACTTTGTAAATAACAAAAGCTATTACAACGATAGCAAAGATAATATAGAGTATGACTCCTAAAAGTTTGTCATTCATATTTTTCTCCTTTTTCAATTAAGTAAAGCTAAATATTCCTCTTTAACCATTGTTTCATCTGCAATGGTTTTTAGGTTGTATTTCTCCATGAAAACCAGGTAATTAAATGTAGTGGTATCTTCGGCTATATCCAACTCAGCTTTCATAAGATGATGGATCATATTTCTGTTAGCTTCAAGCTCACATTTCTCCCTAAAAAGTTGATAAGTATCTGGCGCGTGATTTTTATGGCCTATCTCATGTAAAGCGACTTGTACCCTTTTCTCATCTGATATAGCATCACTCAAAAACATAGTTTGGAGGGCTGGGATATAAAAGGCCTCATCTGGGAATAGACCATCCTCAAAAATCTCTATATCTATACCTAGATTTTGAGAAAATTCTTTTTCAGTCATAAACAATCCAACCTTTGATTATTATTGCTTTCTGAGATAAATTTCTATAATATTTTGAATTGCTTTTTTATCTTCTTCGGTTAGTGGTTTCCCATTGAAACGCATAGCGGTAGAGGCTAACTCCTCAACGTCTACCTCTTTGCCCTCAAAAAAGAATTGCTCTTTGTCACTTGCAATTGCAGAGTTATCCGTACGCCCTAGAAGATAATCCGTGCTAACATTTAGGTAATCGGCAACTTTTTCTAACGGCTCAGAATTAGGTTTTGATTTTGCCCACTTTGAAATAGAGCCATTTGATAAATCAAGAGTTCGTTCAAGTTGTGCAACTGTCATAAAACGTTGTTTGACAAGCTCTTTTATTATCTCGTAAGTATTCATTTCTAATACCCTCCAGAAAAAAATCTAAGAAAAATAGAAATATTTCTATTTTTCTATTGACAATAGAAATAGTTCTGTGGTATTATGGTATTGTACTTGGGAGGTACACAAAATAATAAATACTACAGACGCAGAAACAGATAAAATCTGTATTTGCTACTTTTCTTATACTCTTATAATAGAATAAGTTCTATTATTTGTCAAGAGTTATCAGAAATAAAACGTAGAAATATTTCTAAAAAAGGAGGAAAGCATGATTTACGACACTATCAAAGATATTGCTGCAAATCAGGGGATATCAATCTATCGCATTGAGAAAGATCTGGAATTTCCAAATGGTTTGATTTCGAAATGGAACAAATCCACTCCATCAGCATCTAATCTTGCCAAGGTTGCTAAATATCTTGGCGTGACGACAGAGAAGCTACTTGGTGATGGTTAGAAAGGAGGCAATATGGCAGATGAAGATAGCCTAATTGGTAAATATCTAGAAATTTCTGGGGAGCTTGCGGGATGCATTGAAGCTGAAACAGAAAAAGACCTACTTGTCCGTAGGGCGATAGTCATTAATGAGCATATCGGCTTATGTGAGCAAGCGGTCTATGTTGATAAGAAAGTGCTAGATAGCTATTGGGTCAAGATAGTAGAGTTATCTGCTATTCCTGAAACCATCAACAGCATTGACAGCACTGATTTGGTTAGGAAATGGTTGAACATGTAAATTGACACTCTCATGTCCGTTGACATACTCAACACATTTCACCAAGTAATGCTCAGATTTATGGTCTGCTGACCTAGCGACAACGGAACCGATAGTAGGAATAGCGGGCAACGTCATTGGTACAGGTTCGACATGACCATCAATCATGATGTGACAAGTAATCATGACTTATTCTCCTTTCATGTAGGGTAAGTCAATTATAGCAAATTTAAAAGGAGGAGTTATGACAGATTTTAAAAACTTAAATCTTCAGCTAATCTTTCAGAAATGCGACTGAGGATTATACAGCAGTCAGAAATGATTTTCTGAGAGATCCAAAACTTGAGCCAGCAACAATTGGGATATTGATGGTCATTCTTAGCAATAAAGAGAATTGGCTTGTCTATCCAGAGGAAATAGCTAAACGGTTGAATATTAGCCGCGAAATGGTTTTAAGGCATTTCAAAAAGATTGAAAAAGCTGGATATTTACGGACTGTCAAAAAAAGCCTCGGCAGAGGGAGAGGAGTTCAGACTTTCAGATTCTTCTCAGATACAAAAATAACTGATTTTCAATTTGAAATTATGTTGCAACGTCTGGATGAAGCGATAGCTATGAAGAAGTCTGAGTTATCCACAATTGATTAATACAAAGTTGCGTTTTACAACATTGTATTTTACAACATTGTATTTTACAACGTTGTAAAATAAGGCACTAATAAATATTAAATAACAACAAGTATTAAATAACAATAAATACTAACTAACAATAAGTACTACTACTCTTAATAAATAAAAGAGAGTACACAAAAAAGTATCTGAGAAACTCAGACACTTTCTAAAAAAATCTAACTTAATTATAGCATGAAAGGGGAAAAATGGAAACAGTTCAAATCGTGAGAATTAAAGATGTGATCATAGAGAAGATTTCTGCAAACGATGAAGAACTAGAGCACATCTTTGGATGTTCAAAACGGCAAGCTGGTGATATGAGGCGAGAGATGAAAAAATTGCCTAGTCAACAAAAGCACCTTAGAAATGATGGCCAGCTTGTCACGATCAAAGGTTTTGATGCTTATCTGCAATATCGAGGCAGTCAGTCATGGAAGAAAGAAATGGCTAAAACCGTCAAGATGACACGATAGCAGAATAACAACTACTAACAAATAACAAACTCATCCTTATAGATAATAAGGGAATTACAGAGCTTTTACAGGAGGAAAGAAATATGCCAAATTGGGCAGAGGGTACTCTTAAATTAAGAGGCAAAACAGAAAATATCGTATCAGCATTGAAAGAGATGCTATTAGAAAATCAAGGTACAACTCTTGAAGAAGAATACGATGGTACTCTACTAACATTTAAAACTGAGAATGATTATTTTTATATAAACGGTACAAGGCGTGCGTTTATTTCTGGTAAAGATATTGAAATTTGGTTGGATGAAGATTTTGTGATTATCGAACTTGAAAATTTCAAACAAGCATGGGCAGCATCAGCTGGCGATTACACAGAAATTTCTAGTAAGTTTGATGTTGATATTAAAATTTTCACTTTTGAAATGGGTATGGAATTTACACAGGAAATTGAAATTTCAAAAGGTGAAATCATCAAGAATATTGTAAATGAAAACTTTACTAACTATTCATGGGATGTGCCTTTTAGCAGACTTGGAGGATAAATAATATGGCAGATTTAACATTTGCAGAATTACAGCGAAAAATGCAAATCGAAAAACAAACGAAACAGGGTGTGAAATATCCGTTTAGAACCGCAGAGGATATCAATAATAAATTTAAGTCTTTGGATAGCGGTTGGAGTGTATCATTTCCAGAAGATGACATCATTCAAAAAGGCGACAAACTGTATTATAAAGCGGTAGCTATTGCTAAAAGAGAAAGTGATGGCACGATTGAAAAAGCTGTTGGGTGGGCTAGAGAAGAAGATGTACCAATTTTTCACACACAAAAAGGGGATGTGAAACAGATGCAGGATCCACAATGGACAGGTGCAGTTGGTTCTTATGCTAGAAAATATGCCTTACAAGGTTTATTTGCCATTGGAGGTGAGGATGTTGATGAGTATCCGGTAGAAGAAAGCCAAGAACAAGGGCAGAATAATCAGCAACAGAAAACAAACAACCAGCAAGCTCAAGAACAAAATCAAGTAAGGTACATTGATAACATTCAGTATCAAGAAATCATCAAGAACGTTGAAGAGTTTGCGACGATTAAGGGAGCGCCATTTGATACAGTTGCAAACTTTGTATTGAGCAAGTACCAAATAGACGACTTCCACCAAGTGCCAGTTGATGGCTATAACATAGTGATGGAATATCTCACTAAACAAATTCAAAAAGCATACGAAAAACAAGGAGTATAAGACATGGTAAAAGATGTAACTAACAACCTAACAGAAATCAAGGTAGATTTTCAACCTGCAGTAATCAATGTTGATTATGATAGCGTGGAGAAACAACTTGCAGCAATCGTTGCACAGTACACAGATTATGAGGTGACAGCATCCACTTACAAGATTGATTATGATGAGCGTACACGCCTTAATAAATTAAAAGAGGCGTTGGAAACTCGACGTAAGGAAATCAAAAACAACATCAATAATCCATACAAGGAATTTGAGAAGTGGTACAAGAAAACAGTTGAGCCATTGGATAATGTCATTGCAAACATCACAGCAGGACTTAATGCAATTGATGAACATGAACGATTGATGCGTGTTGATGCTGTCCGAACTACCTTTGAGGATAAGTGTATGGTCGCAGGGATTGAAAAATCCACATTCGCTGACAAATACGATGAGTACAGCCTCAAGAAATATTTTAAAACAGGCAAGTACGAACTGAAAAAGACAACACTTGATGAAATGGATGCCTTGGTGCTTTCAGAATTTGATGCCCTGGAAGAATACAAGGCCAACAAGCAAGCTATCCAAGAGCTAGCTCAAGAGTACGATTTGCCAGCTGACAGCTATATCAGACATCTTGAAGATGGTAAGAGTATTGCTGATATTTTCAAGATGATGAAATCAGATCGTGATGCTGAAATTTCACGCAAAGAGCAGAAAGAAGCTCAAGCAAAAGCAGAAGCTGAACGACTTGCAGAGATTGAACAATTGGCCAAAGAAAATGCAAATGCGCATATCAAGGCTTACGATGCTGAAACAGGCGAGATTTTGGAACAGGGTACAATTACACCAGAACCACAAAACAACGTGCGAGATGTGGCAAAATTTGAGCCTAGCGAGCCTTTAACAATTGATTTGCGTTTGACATTGCATGGTGGGAAATCTCAGCTTGATCAGTTGAAAGAATGGCTTGAGGATAACTTTATCAGCTTTGAAACTTTGGAGGGTTAGGTGGAATTTAGAAAGTATCAACTTATTTTAGAGTTTGAGGAGGCTAACAGGCCTCTCTCACAAATTGAAAAGAAAAGCCTTGCTATTTACTCTATCGAGTATTTAAAAGTGGGGCTAGATAGCTTAGAACGTGAATATTGCAACAGGAGGTATGCACAATGAAATTTAATGAACTGATTGAAAATGTAAAAGGTTGGTCAACAGCAAAGGAGCTTGACAAAGCAAGCCCATTATCTCAAATGCTCAAACTCAATGAAGAGTGGGGGGAGCTCA
This sequence comes from Streptococcus sp. ST14, assembly GCF_046098195.1. NCBI lineage: Bacteria > Bacillati > Bacillota > Bacilli > Lactobacillales > Streptococcaceae > Streptococcus > Streptococcus sp. ST14. The sequence goes on along the minus strand of NZ_JBJUSF010000029.1, from coordinate 26,445 downwards.
ATGGTGCGACAGTACGAAAGGATAAGGAAAAGATAGCTGATAGCGTTGGAGATATGATGGTTGTCTTGACTATCCTAGCTCAACAGATGAACTTTTCTAAAATCCATTTGTCTCTCAATCCAGATGAGAACGGACAGCATAACTTTCATTATGTAGATCAGTGGTCAGTAGAGTTACTGTACTTGCACATTGCTAATGAAATTGGGTTGATTGCGCGTGGTTTGGTTGATGTTTCAACTAATACAAATCGCATTAACTCACGCACTCAAATTCAGTTAAGCAGCCGTAACATTGCTATTTATCTGATGTTTGTTGCTAAGAAATTTGACTTGACTTTGACAGAGTGCCTTGAATTGGCATGGAATGAAATCAAAGACCGTCAAGGAAAGATGGTGGATGGTGTGTTTGTTAAGGAGTCAGACCTATGAGATGTTTTTATGTCAGTGGTAAAATTGCAAGTCTTGATTTGGGGTCAGAAATCAATGCAGAAAATTCATTTATGGCCGCTATTGAGTTTGTGAAACGATACGCCGACTTATTAAAGTTTGGTTCAAATGAAATCAAGGTATCAGAAGTAGAGGAGGTGCAAAATGATAAATAACGTTGTTTTAGTAGGGCGACTTACAAGAGATGCCGAACTGAGATATACGCAATCTAATATTGCGGTTGCTACGTTTACTCTTGCAGTAAACCGTACATTTAAGAGTCAAAATGGCGAACGTGAGGCTGATTTTATCAATTGCGTTATCTGGAGACAGTCAGCTGAAAATCTTGCTAATTGGGCTAAAAAAGGCTCATTGATTGGTATCACAGGAGTAATTCAAACACGTAGCTATGATAATCAGCAAGGCCAACGTGTTTATGTCACAGAGGTTGTTGCTAGTAATTTCCAATTGCTAGAAAGTCGTAACAGTCAGCAAAATAATCAAGGCCATCAAGATCATCATGGTGGTTATCAGCAACAGGGCAGTTCTTTCCAAAATGGAAATAACCAAGGGAACAATTTCCAAAATGGAAATAGTTATGGACAACAAGGTAGTTTCTTTGAGGGGAACACAACAAATCCAGTTCCTGATTTTACCCGTGATAACAATCCATTTGGCAGACCGACAAACCCATTGGATATCAGTGATGATGATTTGCCGTTTTAAACGCCTATGATCATGCTAGAAAAGGAGTGCGCCCTCTACAAAGGCGATGAACTGTTGGGCATGGGTACTGTAAAGGAATTAGCCAGACAGTTTAATGTAAAAATAGAAACAATACACTACTACAACACGCCAACATACAAGAGGAGAACGAACCCAAACAGAGCAAGGCGACTTGTACCGTTGGATTAGGATGAGGGAAATATGAATTTAACAATCAAAGCAGGAGACTATGTGAAAGTACTTAGAAATGGGGAGTTTCACAATATAGTCCAGGTAAAGAGGATATACAGTAGTGTTATAGAAACAACTCACGGTATCTATAACGCTGATACTTTAGCCAGTCGAATCAATAAGGCTTGTATTATTTCAGGTGTTGTAACATGGGAGGATTTTCATGGATAGAGAAAGCGTAAGAGTAAAGGTAGATTTACAATGTCCGTTTTGTGGTTTTTGCAAGATGATGAAAACCGGGTCGCATAGAAAAGGGATTACATGCCCAACCTGCAAGCAAACAGTATTCTTGGCATGGGCAACTGGTATTGAGGGTGAACTTGATAAGTATGGATATTATTTCCACGCTTACGAGCCTTTCAATATCCGCAAAATCAATCAAGAGTTTCAAGATGCTTTTGAAGATGCACCACCTAAACACTCTTTCACCATCAGAAATAAGATGAGAGGGTGATATAGTGCAGAAAATGATAGTATGGGCGTTGTTTGATAGTGGTAACGGCTCATATACTAAAGCCATCAACACGCTTAATAGTTCGGGGGGGGCGAATATTGAAGTATATCCGATTGGGATCGATATTGAAAACAAGAACAATCATTTTATCCCTCTAAACCTTGCAGATTACTCACGTCTGTTTGGCGATAATAAGCTATTTGATACGCTTGACAAGCTACCACATCCAGATTTAATCATAGCAAGTCCACCTTGTGAGAGTTGGTCAAATGCTAGTGCGATGACAAATGGCAACGCTTGTTGGAAAAAGGAAGATTTATCAGATAGTCTATTTGAGCCTCAAATACCACCTAGCATGTTTACTATTAGAGCGAACAAAGACTATGAGGATGCGTACAATAATTATCAGTATGATAGGCAATTTATGAAACGTGTTAATGGTGAGCTATGCGCCTTTAATACCATTGAAATCATAAAGAGGTATCAGCCTAAGTATTGGATAATTGAAAATCCAGCAACAGGGAGACTATGGAAGTATATAGAAACTATCATAGGCTTTCCATTGCCCTATAAAAACCCAACAAGGTACAACAACTATGATTATCCCTTGCAAAAACCGACCAAATTTGCAAGCAATCTATTTCTAAATCTCAACAATGATATAAATCCAGCAGAAATTGAATGGGGTAATTTTTCTAAATCGTATAATGAACGGTCTAATATACCTCAAAAGTTACTTTTGGATATATTTCAGACAGTACTAAACCAATTTGAAAAGGAAACAGAAAAAAATGACAAAAATTGAAATCGTTATGGTACTTACAACTTTGATGTCTATCACATGGGCAGCGATTGTTACAATTCACACTATGCAAGCCATCAAAAAGCACAAGGCAAAAGTGGATTATTATCAGAAACCACAAGTGCAATGTGAGATTGCACGTCATGTACTTAAAAACAAATGGTACTCAGATGGTGGGGAGGTGTTTAGATGAAAGTATTTGATGGCGCTAAAATGCGTGCTATCCGTAAAGGGGCAGAGCTTACTCAGTATGATCTTGCCCCTATGGTCGGTATCAGTCAAAATCGAGTAAGTGACATTGAGAGAAATGTTACAACTCCAACGAATGAGGAAATCGAGGCATTTGCCGATGCTCTAAATACTCAAGTATCATCATTTTTAAGCAATGAGTCAGAAATTGAGGTTATTGCTAATACCTTTACCAAAAAGAAAAAGGATACGGATGCAGAGTCTCACTTTGACAACCCAACCGAGCAAATGGAGCTATTTGTTGATGATACTTTACTAGGTCATGACCTAACAGGATATGTATTGATCAGCCAAAAAACCTATCTGGAGTTGTTAGATAGTCAAGATCGCTTAAATCAGTTACAAAAACTTTTGAAGTAAGGAGGACAGTATGGATAAAAAACTTATCGGGTTAGACCTAACCCACATTGCAGATGGAGGATTACAGGAGAAACTAGACAAAGAGCTTGAAAAAGTCTTTGATAACATCCTTGACCTTAATACCGATGCGAAAGCAAAACGAAAAGTGACTATCACGCTTACGATGTCAGCTAACGAAGAGCGTACAGTGGTTGATACTATCATGGAGGTAAAATCAAAATTTGCGCCTCAGAATGGAGTAGCTACAACAATTCTTGTTGGGCGTGATTTTGACACAGGACAAGTACATGCTAACGAGCTAAAAAGTACAGTACCTGGTCAAATGTACTTTGACGAAAATGGGGAAATCCTTACTGATATTGGGCAACCAGTGGCAGAAATTGAACAACAAGCAGAAACAAAACAAGACATTATTGATTTCAACAAAAAGAAAGTAGGTAACTAATATGACAACAGAAAATCTTAAATCAGCATTGGAATACGCAGTAGAACTAAATGAGCATGGTTTGGAAATTTTAACAGCTGCAGATGGCACAGAGTATTATGATGCCAACAAATTCAACCTCAAAGAACTTGACCCTAAACGCTATCCTAAAACTCTGGAGCTATCAACCTTGACAAGCCTTGTTGACTATCTCAAAACAGACCTAAACAATTTGAAAAACCAACGCTTGATTGTAGCAGTTGAAAAAAACGACGAGGTGTGCGTTTGGTCTGAAAACGATGAGTTAGAACGTCGTACATTACTTGTTGATGTTAAGGCACGTATTCCAGAGCTATCTTTTGGCCGTTTCCTATCATCAGAACAGTTCAATATCATGTTGCAATCAAACTTTATTGACGATAACGATCGTGGAACATTGCTAGAATTTGCTAGCGCATTGAAAATTGAGAATGGGGCTGAAATTGAAGATAATGGAGTATCTCAAGTAGCAACGGTTAAAACAGGAGTGGCAAGCCTTGCTAAAGGCAAAGCGCCTAATCCGGTCACATTGCGCCCATATCGTACATTTAGCGAGGTTGAACAACCAGCAAGCCTATTTGTCTTTAGAATTGATAAGCAAGCCAATATGGCTTTATTTGAGGCAGATGGTAAGCATTGGGTAGCTGATGCAGTAGGAAATGTTGCAGCCTATCTAAAAGAGCAACTAGCAGACCAAAAACATATCACAGTATTAGCATAAGAGAGGAAAAGACAATGACTAAAGAAACTAAAAACACAGTATCAGCTGAAACTATCGTAGAGAACTTGAAAGAATTTGCGGAGACATTACACGATGAGAGCAAAGAGGCAATGCTCTACTATCTTTCGGCAAAGAATGTGAGTAAATTTAAAATAGCTAATATTATGCACAATATTAGTCATGATTTGCTAGATATCTTAGATGGTAAGAGTGCTAAAGAAATTCTTGGTGAATCTGACGAGGAAGATAGCTCTGATTTTGTTGGTTCAATCGCTATCAATGTAGAAACCGGGAAAGTTGAGGGAATTGATGACATCAAGGACACCAAAGTAAAAGAACAGATTTTAGCAGCTGTAAGTAAAGTGGTTGAAGAGTTAGGCGGTAATTAGATGGTCTTGTTTCTGAAATTGATGGTTATCAGTGCTTGCTTGCTCCTTGCTATTCTGATTTTCGTTGCTGGTCATAAAACTTACAAAAAAGGAAAAGCGGACAAGGTGGTTTGGTTTATCTTTGATGCTTATGCTATTGCTTTGATTTACACAGTGATAAAGATTTTGGAGACATGACATGAAAAATAAAAATCGAGTTGGTCTATTTTTTGCACTTGCATCATTGTCGCTATCAATGCTAAATCTAGGTTTGATAATCTCTAAAAATCACTATAAACCGCAGGTGGTAAAGCTGGAGCAACAAGTGGATGAATTGAAAAACAGAAAACCAGTCATTATTTATCAAGTTGATAATGCTGGCGGTGAACTTATCGGAACGGTAACAGATAAAGACATTGTTGATGGGCATTATACAGTCACAATTGGAGCTTATGGCAAGTTTCTTGTTACGAAAGAACAGTATGATTCTCTTGATATTGGTGATGATGTACCAAAATTCTTAAAACAGAGAGGTATTAAGTAATGAGTGATTTTTTAAATCAAGATTGTTTGCAGGGAATGAAGAATTTTCCAGATAACTATTTTGATTTAGCTATTGTAGATCCACCATATTTTTCCGGGCCAGAAAAAAGAAAATACTATGGTCGGAAAGTCAGTCCGATTGGCGTCAATAGGCTTTATGGCGAAACCTCAGAGTGGCAAATTCCAAATAGAGATTATTTTGATGAGTTATTTAGAGTTTCAAAAAATCAAATCATTTGGGGAGTGAATTATTTCGACTATTCTTTTGGCTCTGGACGTATCGTTTGGGACAAAGTTAATGGTCAGTCAAGTTTTTCAGATTGCGAGCTAGCGTACTGCAGTTTGCATGATAGCACGCGCTTATTTCGCTATATGTGGAATGGTATGATGCAAGGTAAATCAATCTCTGAAGGCCATATACAACAAGGGAATAAGTCCTTGAATGAAATTAGAATCCATCCAACACAAAAACCGATAAATCTTTATCTTTGGTTGCTTCAAACTTACGCAAAAGAAGGCGATAAAATACTTGATACTCATGTTGGCTCAGCAAGTAGTTTAATTGCTTTTCATGAGTTAGGCTTTGAGTATATTGGTTTTGAAAAAGATAAACACATATATGAGTTAGCAATGGCCAGGCTAAACAGCTATAAATCACAAATAAAATTGTTCTAAGGAATTAGGAGCTTTGGATGAAATTTGAATTTTCTTTGCCTCGAAATACTAAGCTAAAATCTCTAAACATGGTTATCAATAGTAACGACAGGCAACATCAAACAGATAAAGCTAAAGTTACTAAGCGCATTAGAGCTTTTGCTTATTGGCATACATCGATGAACAAGGATAAAGGGAGGGCTGCTTTTAGCCCCTCTAACCCTTGTGAGGTTACAGTTACAATTTACAGCCCTACTAAATCTAAATTAGATCCACCTAACTTGTATCCGACAGTCAAGGCTATCATTGATGGCATGACTGATGCAGGTATTTGGACAGATGATAATCACAGGGTTATCAAAAAGTTATCTTTTGTCTATGGTGGCTTGAGCGAGGAAAAAGGGCATTATAGATTAGAGTTTGATATAGAGGGAGTGGATTGATGGTACAAACGATTGAACAAGCAATAAAAAATGAAAACAAACGCATAAAAATCCCAACGAAAATCAGACCGTTTGATGTGGGTTATCGAATAGTAAATAAACACGGTCAAGCGCTTGCCTTAAAAAACGGAGCAAGTATATTCAGTTTGCCATCATTGGCTGAAAAAGCTATAGAAAAAGAGTTTGGAAAAAATGATCCAAACTTTGATATCGGAAAGCATTCTGTTGAAGAGGTTGCTATTGTCAATTTAAGTAAATTTCATAGTTACTTTGAGGAGGTGAAAGATGAGTGACTTTCTAAAAGGTATTGGAGCAGTAACATTAATGTTATCAACAGTTGCAGTCGTTTTCCTTACTATTTGCGGGCTTATTGAATGGTATTTTACATGGGTATTTTCAATTTTCCCAATCAAACCTTATTTAATACCAGTTTTGTTAGTACATTCTTTTCTTTTTGGAGGATTGGTATTTCTTGTAGGGAGTTTAGTTGAACTAATCGGTAAAAGAAAATCTAAAAGATAAAATCACACTTATTTAAGGAGGGTAACAAATGAAAACTAAAAAACTATTAGCAATCGCATTGTTTGGCTTGTCTTTTGTATGGTTGGCAGCATGTGGAAACAAGGATGTCCTTGGAACAACTTTCACTTTTAATTACGCAAAAGTGAAAGTGGTAGATGGGCAAATCGTAGAGGGCAAAGTCAAACGGTGGGCGAAGTACGAGAAACAGGATAGTATCCGTGTCACTTTTGAAAACGGAGATGAGTATTACACTCACTCAAGTAATGTGACTTTGTACAATAAATGATGAGGGGGTGATACATGACTGATGACGAAGAAAAAAATAGAGCGCTTGTCAGTTATCCATCGCAGGGAAATCAATTGGCTAAAGTGGTATTTTTTGAGGGATAAAAAAAATCCTCAAAAAACAATCTTGGAGCAAAAGATACATGAGGCATTTTTAGAGAATAACATTGAACAGTCTGTATTTTTGGTAAATCTGAAGACTGTAACAGATGAATATATCGAGAAATCAGATAGAAAGATGTTAAAAACGATAAAAGAGGTCTATGTATTTGAAAATATCAATGTGATCGGCGCGTGTCAAAAAATTTTATATCTAAGTCCTAGCCCAGCATACACTTACATCAATAAATGGTTTGATAAGTATTTTGTTTCAACTTACAAGTACATCCCCTTATCTAAATAACCGTAAAAATACCCTATCCTATGTATCTATAATCAAGGTACATAGGTTTTTTGATTAGGAGGATAATATGGATAATCTGCCAACAAAACCATATCACAGACAGAATACTATTAATCAGTATAATTTGCTGGATTACGATGCCACGCGCACAGATGGTAAATATAATTTACCAACTCTTGAACCAGTTGATCATGTGCCTAAAAAGCTACAGGGATTTAACTATGTTTTGAATAAACCTGACTACTCAGCTACTGTACACTTTTTCCTAGATGATTATCAGTTTGAAAGAATTTGGAAACGCCCAGATTTTTACCTAGAGAAACTAGCTGATTTTGATTGTGTACTTACACCAGATTTTAGCCTATACACAGACATGCCAATAGCTATGCAACTTTGGAATACTTATCGCTCAAGATTGATAGGCCAAATGATGCAGAATCGGGGCTATACAGTTATACCTACTGTATCGTGGGCAAATAAAGAAAGCCATGAGTTTTGCTTTGATGGTTTGCCGAAACATAGCACAGTGGCCATCAGTACAGTAGGCATAAAACAACGCAAAGAGCGCTTTGAATTGTGGAAAGATGGAGTAGATACCATGATTAAAAAGATAGCGCCAAAGCGTATTTTGGTATATGGTGGTGAGGTTGATTATGATTATAAAGGTATCGAGGTAGTTTATTTTGGGAATGAAACGACAGAAAGGATGGACAAATGGGCGGTAGAGGAGCAAGCTCTGGGATGAGTGATAAAGACAAAAAGTATGGGACAGAATATAAGACTGTACATAAAGTGGGTAATATAAAATTTGTTACTCAAAACGAGCAAGGGTCACAAAAGACTCCAATGGAAACGATGACAAAAGGTAGAGTTTACGTACTTATTGACAAGAACAAAAACACACCCAAGAGTATTGTTTATTTTGATACAAAAAATAAGCGTAATAAGCAAATTGACTTAGATCATGTGCATAAAGGTATGAAACCACATGCTCATCACGGCTATAATCATGCAGAACATGAGAAAAGCAAAAAAGGAGCAACCAATTTGACACCAAAAGAGCGTAAACTTGTTGAAAAAGTCAAAAAAGAGTGGTATAATCACATTAAGAAACGTAGGGAGTAGTATATAGGGATTACGCCTTGATGGAGGAGATTCCGGTTCGAATCCGGGCTACTACGTTACATCTTAGCCCCTTAATTGGGGCTTTTTTTGTGCCCTAAATCAAAAATAACAGTAAAACATCCCCTCTTTTAGCATATAAAATGAAATCATGAGTAGCAATACTTGTGATTTTTTGTTGGAAAGGAGGGAGCGAATGAATGAAAGACAGAGGCGCTTTGCAGATGAGTACATAAAGACAGGAAACGGCTATCAATCAGCAATCAAGGCTGGTTATAGTGAGAGTTATGCCAATAATCGTATTACTGAACTGTTGGGAAATGTTGGGATAAAAGAGTACATAAATAAACAGATGCAAGAGCTGCATAAGTCAAACATCATGGATGCGACAGAGGCGCTCTATATCCTTTCTGAAATCGCTAGAGGTAAACGAGATGAGGAGGTTTTGATACTTAATCCAACAACAGGAAAAGTAGAGAGACATATCAAAAAAGCAGATAATGCGACAGTTATTAAAGCTATTACTGAAATCTTGAAACGATATCCAACAGCTAAACAATCTGAAAAACTAGAGCTTGAGATTGAGAAATTAAAATCACAGTTGATAGATACACAAATGGAAGATGACACCATCACAATTATTGATAGTTGGGAGGGTGACGATGAAGATAATTGATATTCAAAAAAATGTCAACCCTCATTTCAAGAGTGTTTGGAAATCTAAGAAACCTTACAACATTTTGAAAGGTGGGCGAAACTCATTCAAATCATCAGTTATTACCTTAAAGCTGATTGTCATGATGACTTGGTACATCATAAGGGGTGAAACTGCAAATATTGTCATTATCCGTAAAGTAGCTAATACAATCCGTGACAGTGTGTACAATCAAATCCAATGGGGACTATCGTTATTTGGCCTAACCAGTCGCTTTAAGATGACAGTCAGCCCATTTAAGATAAGTCATAAAAAGACAGGCTCAACATTTTATTTTTACGGCCTCGATGACTACCAAAAGTTGAAATCAAATAACATCGGAAATATTATAGCTGTTTGGTATGAAGAGGCTGCTGAATTTTCAAGCGCAGAAGAATTTGACCAGACCAACATTACATTTATGAGGCAGAAACATCCACGCGCTCAATTTGTTAAAATCTTTTGGTCATATAACCCTCCTATCAATCCGTACAGTTGGATAAATGAGTGGTATGAGGAAATGAATACGCAAGATAATTACTTATGCCATTCTAGTACTTATCTTGATGATGAGTTAGGATTTGTAAATGATCAGATGTTAGCTGATATCGAGCGTATAAAAAAGAATGACTATGATTATTACAGGTATGTCTATCTAGGTGAGTCAGTTGGTTTAGGGAATAATATCTATAACATGAGTACATTTCACCCGTTAGATGCTTTGCCTAGTGATGATAGGCTGATAGGCATATCTTTTGCATTGGACGGTGGGCATCAGCAGTCAGCTACTGCATGTTGTGCTTTTGGGATAACTGCTAAAGGTAAGGTTATCTTACTTGATACCTGGTATTATTCACCAGCTGGCCAAGTGATAAAGAAAGCACCTAGCCAACTATCACAGGACATCAACAGCTTTATACAATCCGTTGTCAGTAAGTACAGAGTACCTATTTTGCAATATACGATTGATAGCGCAGAGGGAGCATTGAGAAACCAGATGTATCTTGATTTCGGTATTAGATGGCATCCGGTGGCTAAATTGAAGAAAGTGACAATGATTGATACATTCCAATCACTATTAGCACAAGGTCGCTTTTATTACCTTGATACAGAGAATAACAAGGTATTTATTGAAGAACATAAGATGTACAGGTGGGATGAAAAGACACTGCAGTCTGATAGCCCAAATGTCATCAAAGATGATGACCATACATGCGATGTTGCCCAGTATTTTATATTAGACAATTCTAAGATACTTGGTTTGCGTGTTGGTAATTCATAAGGAGGGCAACAATGAACTTAATTCAAAAAGTAAAAGACTTTTTCAACCGTGGGAGGTATAACATGGAAACATCAAACCTAAACAGTATCTTGGAGCACCCAAAGGTAGCTGTAACACAATCCGAATTTAACAGGATACAGCTCAATCTAGCTTACTATCAATCTAAATTTGATGATGTGGAGTACATCAACACCGATGGTGACAGAAAGCGTAGAAAGATGCAACACTTACCGATTGCACGAACTGCAGCTAAAAAGATTGCCAGCCTTGTTTACAACGAGCAAGCGGAAATTACAGCAGAGGATGAGACACTAAATAATTTTCTTGATAATATGCTAGGCAATGATCGCTTTAACAAAAACTTTGAGCGATATTTAGAGAGTTGTCTGGCTTTGGGTGGGCTTGCTATGAGACCTTATATTGATGGAGATAAGGTTAGAGTGGCATTTATTCAAGCACCAGTATTTTTGCCATTACAAAGCAATACACAAGATGTATCAAGCGCTGCAATCCTCACAAAGACAATTAAGTCAGAGAGTAAAAAGAATGTATATTACACGTTAGTTGAGTTTCATGAGTGGGTAACTCAAGATGGCCAAGAGGTAGGGAGCACAAAAGATAAAAGCCTATATCGTATCACTAACGAACTTTACAAGTCAACATCAGATAGTACGCTTGGTGATCGTGTAAATTTGAGTGAGCTATATCCTGGTTTGCAACCAGTAACAACAATACAAGGATTGTCACGCCCATTGTTTGTTTATCTCAAGACACCAGGAATGAATAATAAAGACATCAACAGCCCTCTTGGATTATCAATCTTTGACAACGCCAAGACCACTATTGATTTTATCAATCGCACGTATGATGAATTTATGTGGGAGATTAAGATGGGGCAAAGGCGCGTGATTGTGCCTGAGCAGTTGACACAATTACAAGTACAAGATACTCAAGGGAACTTTACTTTTAAACGTCGCTTTGATACTGACCAAAATGTTTACATGCAAGTAGGAGCAGGCAATATGGATAGTGGTAGCATTATTGACCTCACAACTCCTATCCGCTCATCTGACTATATTTCAGCTATTTCAGAGGGGCTTAAACTATTTGAGATGCAAATAGGTGTATCTAGTGGCATGTTTACATTTGATGGGCAAGGAGTAAAGACAGCAACAGAGATTGTAAGTGAGAACTCAGACACCTATCAAATGCGAAATAGCATTGTTGCACTTGTTGAGCAAGCTATCAAAGAGCTTTGTGTTTCAATGTGTGAACTTGGTAAAGCAGTAGGGGTTTACAGCGGAGAAATTCCAGAACTTGATGATATTTCAGTTAATTTGGATGATGGTGTATTTACTGATAGGCATGCAGAGCTTGATTACTGGATGAAGATGGTAGCAGCTGGATTTGCAACACAGAAAAGAGGAATTGCTAAAGTATTGAACATCACAAATGAAGAAGCAGAGAAAGAACTTGCTGAAATCAATGGAGAGTTGCCACCAGAGAGCGATGCAGAGCTTGCTTTGTACGGAAAAGCAGAAGAGGGAGAGCTATAAACTGCTATAAATTACAATAAACGACACATAAGGAGTTGAAAATGACTGATAAACGCAAAATGCCAACTCTAAATGATCAGCGATTTTCTTTGCACATGCAGGGCGTGAGTGATATTTACTCTAAAATGCAAATTGAGTTGTTTGATAGCATGATAAAACGACTTAAAGAGCGTGGCAATGCTGACCTTGCAAAAAATCCGTATATATGGCAACTAGAAAAGCTCAACGATATGTACATGCTGAATGAGGAGAACTTAAAGATTATTGTTGAACGTACAGGAATTGCTGAAAGTCTTTTGAGAGAAGTCATTGCTAACGAGGGATTAAAGGTCTATAAGGACACAAAGGAGCAACTAGAGGAAGATTTGAAAAGGGAATCTAGTGGCAAAGTTAGAAATGGTGTAATTGATGCTCTTGAGTCCTATACTCAACAAGCTATAAGTGACCTTAATCTTATCAATTCAACATTACCAGCAAGCATACAGACTGTTTTCAAATCGGTTGTAGAGCAGACAGTAGCACAAGTCGTATCAGGGACTAAAACAAGTGATAGGGCGTTAAATGATACTATCATGTCGTGGCAAAAAAAGGGCTTTACTGGATTTACTGATAGCGCAGGGAGAGAGTGGCGAGCAGATAGCTATGCCAGAGCAATTATTAAAACGACAACTTACAGGGTTTACAATGATATGCGTACAAGACCTGCAGAGGAATTAGGGATAGATACTTTTTACTACTCTATCAAGTCGTCTGCTAGAGCTGCATGCGCCCCATTGCAAGGTAAGATTGTTACCAAAGGTCAAGGCAGAACAATAAACGGCCTTACAATTCATAGTTTGCTAGATTATGGTTTTGGTACTGCTGGGGGATGTCTAGGTGTCCATTGTGGTCATTATCTTACGCCTTTTATCGTAGGAGTAAATGAAATACCAGACTTGCCAGACTATATGAAAGACCTCACGCCAGAACAGGCAGAAGAAAATGCACGCATCGAGGCTAAACAAAGAGCCTTAGAGCGCAATATCAAGCATCACAAAGAAAGATTGCACTATGCTAGTACATTAGGTGATGATGACCTGATACAAGCTGAGAGGCTAAAAGTTAGAGCTTATCAAGGGAAAATAAGAGCTCTTGTCGAACAAAACGAATTTTTAAGCCGTGATTACAGTAGAGAAAGAGCATATATCTAATTATCAAGAGGGTTACTAAACAACCCTCTTTTTTTGTGCCTAAAACCGTAAAAAATCCCATTTCATCCAAAGTAAACTGAAATAGTAAATAATATTTTGCTTTTCGGTGGGAGTTGTCCACCTAAAAAGAACTAAGGAGGTACAAATGGCATTTACAACAGAGGAACTACTTAAACTTGGATTGACAGAGGAACAGGCTAAATCAGTCTTTGCCTTGCGAGGAAAAGAGCTCAACGAGGACAAATCAGCCTTGGAAACTATCACCAAAGAGCGAGATAGTTTGAAAGGTCAGTTAGAAAAAGCAGAGGAGCAAGTTGAACACTTGAAATCGCTTGAAGGTATCAGCGCTAAACAGAAAGAGGCGATTGATGAATTACAAGCTGAATATGACAAGTATAAACAAGAGGCTGCGGATGAACTGGCAAAAACAAATAAGGTGAATGCTATCAACCTTGCTTTGAAAGATACCACAGCACACAATCCATCAACCTTGATGAAGTTTATTGATGTTGATGCCATTGAACTAGATGACAGTGGCAAACCTAAACTAGATGACATCCTCAATGGTCTAAAGGAAAGTGACCCATATCTCTTTAAAGCAGAAGAAGATGGCAAACCTAACCCAAATATCGTTGCGTTTGGAAATCCAACAGCAACAGACCCAGCACCAGATGCCTTTGCACAGGCATTAGGGCTAACAGAATAAAAAGGAGGAATAGTAGATGTCAATCAATTACATCACAAAACATGAGGGGCAGTTTGAAAAACGCCTTATACAAGGCTCATTGACTGCCATTCTTGAAACGCCAAAAGTAAATTGGCTCGGTGCAAAATCATTTGAATTGCCAACAATCTCTGTAACAGGATATAAGGCACATACACGCTCTAAGGGTTACAACTCAGGTACAGTATCAAACGATAAAAACGTTTATACTCTTGGATTTGACCGAGACGTTGAGTTTTTCGTTGATACAGCAGATGTTGATGAAACAAACCAAGAGCTTTCAGCTGCTAACATCTCAAATACATTCATTTCAGAACATGCAACACCAGAAGTTGATGCTTACCGCTTTTCTAAAATTGCAACAGCTGCAATCAACGGTCATCATTTCAAGCAAGAGGATAGCATTACGCCAGAGAATGTCTATGGAATTTTGAAAGCTGCTATTTTGCCAATGCGTAAATATGGAGCATCAAACCTTGTCATGTATGTATCTAGCGAGGTAATGGATGCCCTAGAGCGTGCTAAAGACTTTACACGCGCAATCGCTACTACATCACCTCAAGGAATCGACACACGTGTAACATCGCTAGATGGAGTGCAACTTATCGAGGTTTGGGATGATGCACGTTTCAAAACTCAATTTGATTTCACAACTGGATTTGTGAAAGCTGGCGGCGGTAAAGATATCAATTTCTTGATCGTGGCTAAGACAGCTATCATTGCTAAGGCCAAATTTAACTCTATCTATCTCTTTGCTCCTGGGCAACACACAGAGGGTGATGGTTACCTATACCAAAACCGTTTGTATCATGATTTGTTTGTCTTGAAATCTCAAGAAGATGGGGTTTACGTTTCACATAAATCAGCATAGGAGGTAGCAGATGAAGAAATACATCAAAGAAAATCAAGTTTATACCGTGCAAGAGGGTAGTGAGCTTGAGGTACAACTTATGGCAGATGGCTTTGAGGAATTGGTGGAAGATGGTGGCGAGCTTGAAACACCAAAGGAAACTAAGGATAAAGGTAAAGAATAATGGCTAAGTATAAAGCAATTAAGAACCTAATTTTAAAGACACCTGGTATTTATGTGACAGAGGGAGAATTTGTTGAGCTTGAACCGAATTATGCCGATCAAGTCAATAAAGACCTCAAGCAAACATTTCCAGATGTTGATGCAGTTTTAGAGCTTGTAGAAGATGTGCCCACACAATTTGAGCAAGCTGAATAAATAAGGGGTGGCAACACCCTTTATTTTTAAGGGAGGTTACGCATGACTTATTTAACGAAAGATGAGTTTACTAAGCTAGGTTTTGATGAAGTTACAGACTTTGAAAAATTAGCAAACAGGGCAAAGATAGCGATTGACCTATACACTAACGGTTTTTATCAGAAAGGTATTGATTTTGAAAAAGAAATTGCCTATCGGAAAAATGCTGTTAAGCTTGCTATGGCTTTTCAAATCGCCTATCTCGATGCATCTGGCATTATGTCAGCGGATGATAAACAACTAGCTAATAGTGTTTCTATTGGCCGTACATCAATCTCTTATAGCACCCCACAAAGCACATCAGCAAGTCAGCAATTTAATTTGTCTATGGATGCTGAAAATGCTTTGAAACAAGCTGGCTTTAGCCTAGTTGTTGGAGTTGCCTATGATCGATAAGCGACTATTAAAAGGGATTGACAAGCGTTTGTTAAAGGATGTTCTGACCATCAAGAAAGTAACTGAAAAAAACGATTATGGTGATGAAGTATATTTGGAGCCATTGACTATTAAAAATGTACGTTTTGATAGATCAGTGGGAATATCTGGTAATCGTAACTCAAAATCTGGTACAGGAAATTCAAAATCAAGGCAAAAACAAGGGGTTATATACCTCTATCCCTCGCTCTCTTTTGTGACAGTCAACGATGATTGGATGGGTGCAAAAGTAAACGATGGGATAAGAGATTACACAATTAACGGATATCAAACTAACTATTATGATGGTGAGATATTCAGTCAAGAAATTGAGGTGATCTAATGAGTATTGCCATTAAAGTTGACTTGCAGAAAGCTAAACATAAACTTTCAAGAGAATCCATGACAAGAGGAAAGGTTGCGGTGGCTAGCCAAATCTTGCTAGACAATGAGCAATATATCCCCTTGCGAGGAGGAGATTTAAGAGCTTCTGGCCGAATCGTTGGACAGGGTGATGCTGTTGTTTATGGCACAGTTTACGCTAGAGCGCAATTTTACGGTTCAAACGGTATTGTCACCTTTAGGAGATATACCACTCCAGGGACAGGGAAACGATGGGATCAAGTTGCTACTAGCAAGCATGCTGAAGAATGGGCTAGGACTTTTGTGAAAGGAATGGGGCTTTAATGCGAGAGAATGACTTTCAAAATGTACTTTTAAAGCATATCAAGACTTTAAATTTACCAATCCAACCACGCTTTGATTATTTTGAGGATGACAAGGATGACCTGGTTATCAATCAGATACCCGGCGGGAAAGTGGATAGAGGTTATATGGATGGCACACAAGAGATTTCTTTGCCGTTTGAAATTGCTGTAAAGGCAAAAAAGAACTCAATAGCCAATGACACTATCTGGTTAGTCACCTCAGAACTATCAAAGATAGACTTAGTTTTGCCAAGTGACAATAATTCTTATGAATATATGGGAATGGAAGTCAGCAGGCCTGCCATGAAGGGCAAGGATGAGCAAGGCTATTATTATTACACAATTGAAATTGTGGCTAAAATCGTAATAGAGAGGAACAAACAATGACAAGACAAAAAAACGCCCTACGTGGCCATTTTGTAGCTCCATACAATGGAGGAACTGAACCATCAACAAGCGAAACATGGTTGGAACTTGCTAAGTGGATCTCAGACGTATCAGATGATACAGACGAGAAAACAGATGACCAAGCATACTACGATGGGGATGGGGTTGAAGAAACAACAGTAATCAGCGTTAAAGGTGCTTACACATTCGAAGGAACTTATGACCCAGACGATAAGGCTCAAGCCCTTATTGCTGGCATGAAGTACAAAACAGGGGATGATCGTAAGCTATGGCACAAAGTCGTATCTTCCGACAACAAAAAGCAATGGGTAGGAGTTGCAACTGCAACAGAAATCAAAGCAGGTTCTGGCGCTGCCTCTGACTATGAGGCGTTCGGATGTAAGCTTTCTTATAACTCAACGCCAAAAGAAACCGGTATTGGGTAATAGGTTTTGATAAGGGCGGGCATTGAGCCTTGCCCTTTTTTTCAAGAAAAAGGAGTAGAGATATGACAGATATTCAAATTGAACTAAAACGTACTGGTTTCCCAGTTAAAATCGGCGAAGTAGAGCTATGGTTTGATACAAGTCAAGAGAGCTTGATGCGGTTTTATGACATGGAAGAAGAATTACAACGTCGGCTTGTCCAATATGAATTGGATGTTGTAACTGCAAATATTGATAACAAAATTGAGCGCGATGGAGTAACTAAAGAAGTGGTTGCTGGGGCTATTGAATTAGAGAAGAAACAGCTTGAGATTCAATATGATCTTATTTTTGGTGATGGTACATTTGACAAATTGTATTCTGTATATCCAGATTATAACGCCCTAAAAAACGCTCTAGAGCAGACCGCAATCATGTTGCATGACAAGTTGGAAGAAGTTGCTGAGCAACATGAAAAGGTGGTGAAAGAGCGTGCTAGTCACTATTTGAATAAGGGCAAAGTCACTCAAATCAAGAACAACAAGGGTGATAAGAAACACAAAAAGAATAAAAAGAAATAGCTAGGTAAAAAATATGTCTATGAAATTAAATGATGCTTTAATCACAAGTTTCTCTATTGATGGTAAAGAGTATGACATAGACTTGTCTTTTAATAAGGTTCTAGATGTCTTTGAAATCTTGAAAGAGGAGGAAATGACGCTCCTGGAACAAGCTCAATTAATTGTCCATTTGCTAACTGGCCAAGAATTATACGACATCAAAGAGGTTGTAGACTGTTGGATTTACATAAAAGAACATTTTTTAGAAATCGAAAAAGAAGCAGTTCAGTATGATTTGCTAGGCAATCCAATGCCAAAGGCAAAAGATGAAGAAGAACAAGAAAAATTGATTGATTTTGAACAAGATGCAGAATACATTTACGCTAGTTTTTTACAGGCTTATGGCATCAATCTTTTGAAGTCTCAAAACAAGTTGACATGGACAGAATTTAAAGCACTTTTGAATGCTTTACCGGACAACACAATCATGCAACAGATTATAGAAATCCGAGCCTGGAAACCAGAACATGGTGGGGATAAGAATAAAATGCGAAAATTACAAGCTAAATATAGTTTAGGAAAGGAGGGAGAAGATAATGGCTGATGGAAAAGTGACCATCGTTGTTGATGTTGATGGAAATAAGGTCAAGGTTCTAAACGATGAGTTGGATAAAACGGCACAGAAAGGTGACAGAGGGAGCGATTCTCTAAAGAAGTTTGCTCTAGGTGGTGCTGCCTTTAAACTAGCATCTAAAGCGGTAGATCTTCTAACAGATTCCTTGGGAGGGGCTATTCAACGTTTTGATACCCTTGAAAGTTATCCAAGAGTAATGCAAGCGATGGGACATAGTACAGAAGATGTCACGCGCTCAACTAAGAAACTTGCAGCAGGTATTGAGGGTTTGCCTACGACTTTGAATGAAGTAGTTGGCACAGCTCAACGCCTTACCTCGATTACTGGCGATATAAACAAATCAACAGATCTAACACTTGCTCTTAATAATGCCTTTCTTGCATCTGGATCATCTAGTGCGGATGCAAGCCGTGGTTTGCAACAGTTTAGTCAGATGCTATCAGCTGGTAAGGTTGATATGCAATCCTGGAAAACATTGCAAGAAACTATGCCCTATGCTTTGCAAAAGACTGCTGAATCATTTGGTTTCGCTGGCCAATCTGCTCAGAATGATTTCTATTCTGCATTAAAACAGGGACAACTTACGTTTGATCAGTTTGCATCAAAATTGATTGAGTTAAATGGTGGTGTTGGTGGTTTCGCTGAGCTTGCAAAGTCCAATAGTAAAGGAATCCAGACATCTTTTGGCAACTTAAAAAATGCTGTTGTTAAAGGTGTAGCGAATACTATCAAAGCTCTTGATGATCTAACTAAAGCAGCAACAGGAAAAACAATTGCTGAGAACTTTGATGCGCTAAAAGTGATCATCAATGCCGCTTTTGGTGTGATTGTCAATGTTATTAAGGCTAGTACACCTGTTTTTCAGACTTTGTTTAGTATTTTAGGTACTGGAATTTCTGTAATCTCATCTTTGACACCGGTTATTATTAGTTTGGTTTCTGCTTTGGTAGCTATGCGTGCTGCCAACGAGGCTATAACAGCGACTAAGAACTTGATAAGCGCGTGGCAAACATTCAAAACAACAGCGACAGGAGCGGTTCAAATTATCAATTTAATGACCGCTGCACAAGCGACATGTGGAACAGTAACAAAGGCTCAAATGGTCGCAAATCTGGCAAATAACGGAGCTTTAACAGCGTCTAATTTGCTTTATGGTGTTTTAACTGGCGCTATCAGTTTGCAAACCGCTGCTACTATTGCTGCAACCGCTGCAACAACAGCGTTTAAAGCAGCGCTGACAGCTTTAACCGGCCCTGTTGGTTGGATTGTTGCTGGTGTAGGTCTTGCCGTCGGTGCATTGGTAGGTCTGTGGCAATGGCTGACTGCTGAAAGTGAAGAAACCAAACGCCTCAAATCTGAACAAGAGGAGTTAGTCAAGAGTACGGATCAATTAACAGATTCTGTTAAACAAAGCGCAAAAGAGCGTCAGAAAAATCTTGAATCTGTAAAAGGAAATACAGAATCTTACCAAAAATTGGCTGATGAAATTGTTCAACTTTCTCAAAAAACAAATAAAACTGCAGCAGACAAGAAAAATCTCAAGAAAAAGATTGATGCTTTGAATGCCTCAGTTAGCGGTTTAAATCTGGCCTATGATAAGAACTCTGATTCTTTGTCTCACAACAGTGATCAAATCAAAGCTAGAATCTCAGCGATGGAGGCAGAATCGACATGGGAGGCATCACAAAAGAATCTACTTGATATTGAACAAAAGCGCGCTGAAATTGGCGAGCAACTGAAGCAGATTGCAGAACAACGTAATAAGTGGAATGAAGAGTCCAATGTTAGCGATAGTGTCCGCAAAGAAAAACTGCAAGAACTCAACGACAAGGAAACTGAGCTTAAGAATACCCAGACAGAATTGCAAACTGAGTACGAAAAAACATCTCAAGTTCAACAGGCAGCATCTGAAGCTATGGCTGCCGCTGCTGAAAGTGGGTCAAATAGACAAGTTGTAGCATACGAAAATATGTCCAAGGCTCAACAAAAGGCTATTGATGACATGCGTACTAAATACAATGAGTTGCTTGAAACCACAACAAACATGTTTGAACAAATCAAGTACAAGTCAGCTATTAGTGTCGATGAAATGATTGCCAACCTCCAAAAAAACCAAGAAGCGGTCAATAATTGGGCAACAAACCTCAATACATTGGCCGAACGCGGGGTAAACGAGGGGATTTTGGCCAAATTGCAACAGATGGGGCCTCAAGGGGGGTTGTATGTTCAAGAACTTGTTAATGCCTCAGACGAAAAGTTAGCAACTTTGAACGAAGTCTTTACTCAAGGTGGTGAGTCAGCTATGAATGGCTTAACTGCTGGTATGGATACGGGTGCTTTGGGTATCACAGACAAGATCAAGGGTATCGTACAAAGTCAAGTTTCAAGCTTACAAGAGGAAATTGCAGCTGCTGACTTTTCTAGTTTGGGGCAAGAAATCCCCAACGGGGTCAGTCAAGGGATAGAACAAGGTGCTTCTACCGCTGGAGAATCTTCTAAAAACATGGCCAATGATATAAAAGAATCCTTTACAAGTGAAATGGATATCAATTCTCCATCTCGTGTATTTAACGAGTATGGAGGTTTCATTACTACTGGTTTAGCTGAGGGGATTGATAACGGTGCATCTCAACCGACAAATTCAGCGACAACATTATCAACTCAAATTAAAGAGCCATTTAATAACCTACCATCAGATTTTACATATGCAGGTGAAATGGCCATGGTTGGTTTAAATACTGGATTGAATAATGGTGCTGGAGCCGTTTTGGAAACGGCTAGATCAATAGCAACAAGTGTGAAAGAGACTATCAAAGATGCTCTGAGAATCCAGTCGCCGTCTAAAGCGATGCGTGATGAAGTCGGACGATTTATCCCTCAAGGTATCGCTGTTGGTATTGAGGCGGATGCTGGCGCTGTTAAAAGATCAATGTTGCGATTAAAAGAAAGCATGATGATTGATACTAGACCAGAAATCGCTCTAGGTTTGAATAAAAAACTAGGTGCTCAAGTGACTGTTAAACAAAGTAGTAAACAGACAATAGCTGAAAAAATCAAGGTCACCATGGACAAATCTAGCGAACTGCTAGAGAAAGCCTTAGATGTGGCTGAGATGGCTGTTAGACGACCAAATGAAATGTACCTCAATGATGGTACTTTAGTTGCTAAAACAGGCGATAGATTCGCCAAATACCAGTCGGAGAAACTAAGACGAGAGAATAGAATGAGAGGTATTCTTGAATGACAAAAACAATGATTTTTAACGGTGTTGATTTGTCGCAATATATCAAGATCAAGGATATTGTCCGCCCTATCGGAAATAAGAGGAGCGTTACATTTGATAACGCTCCCTCCTTGGGCGTTAATATCCAACAAGTGAAACGTGGTGAAAAGGAGCATACCATCAAGTTTGACATGATTGCGCGTGATGGGGAGGCTCTTGAGCGCCTTAAACATGAATTGGCTGGCGTTTTGAACGTGCTAGAGCCTGTAAAAGTTGTTTATGGCGATGAACCGGACAAGTATTATATGGGGTTGCCGGTTGATGAAATCACTCCAGAAAACTTGACAAGATGGTTTCAACGCTCGGAGTTTAAGCTTGTCATTCCTGATGGAGTAGCCCACAGCTCAGCTTACAAAAAGTTTGATAGCATAGCTAACGCTACTGTAACAGGAAATAAAATGGTATTTGATTTGGCCAACGCTGGAACTGTCCCAGCGAATCCAATTGTTAAAGTTAAGCACAATGCGGATAACGGTTATATCGGTCTAGTGAATAACACAGGTTCTTTTGAGATTGGAAATAGCGAAGATGCTTTTACTGAGCCATCCCAAAAATCAGAAATGCTGCTTAACTATCGAGATAATGAGATCTCAAATGGTTTTATGCAAGCGTTAAAAAATCAAGCTGTTACAAACGATAATACAGAATATGTAGTCGGAACAGCTGAGATGGTGAATCTCTGGGATCGCTCACATATTCGATTGAAAGATTTGCGAGGAGAAACCAAATTACACAACTACGCAACTAGCTTGTCGTGGGATATCCCAGCTAATAGCGCTAAAACAACAGGATCATTGGATGACTATTTGTGGTGGAGACAAGTTTTTTGGGCAGAGGCAAACAACCAATACGGTTTCATCAAGATTACTGTATCTGATACAGCAGGTAAGTTTCTATATGGAGTGGAAACTTTTAAACGAAATCTTAGTTCTGATTGTGAATACAACTTTTTTGTAAGCGATGGAAAAGGTGGTTATCGTATCTTGGGACGTTGGAGATTTGATGGTACAACAACTGCTGACCGAAACCCTTTTAGTGTGGCTAAAGGATGGTCTGACTTGAAACGTAATGATGACAGAATCCAAGTTTTTTATGGTGGTTCTTACTCAACTTTCATTGTTCCAGAAATTAAAGGGAAAAAATCCGCTAGAATTCATGTGACAATAGGGGCATATCGAGATCATCCAATGGTTTCTCACATGTACCTTGATGGTCTATATTATCGCAAGGACTTTGTTACACAGACAAGAGATATTCCTAACCGTTTTACGACTGGTTCAAATGTTGTTATCAACGGCGAAGACGACACAGTTTATATTGATGATATTGCAAAAGCAAGCGAGGTTGTAGATGGATCTCAATGGCTCTCCATCCCTCCAGGTAATTCAAAATTAGAGTTATACTTCTCTAGCTTTATCAAAAAACATCCGACAGTAACGATTGAATTTGAAGAAAGGTGGCTATAATGCTATTAACAATTCATGATGCAAGTTTGCAAAAAGTTGCTTTTGTTGATAACGACAAGCAAAATACGCTTAATTATTACGACGATACTTGGACAAGGGATTTGCCGACAGGATCCTCAACATTTGAATTCACTGTATTTAAAAAAGCCATTAAATCGGATACTGCGTTATCTAAGGCTTATCAATATCTGAATGAGCGTGCCTGGGTTTCGTTTCGATACCATGGGCGCACCTACCTATTCAATGTGATGACTGTTGAGGAAAACGAGCAGACAATCAAATGTTATTGTGAAAACCTCAATCTTGATTTGATTAATGAGCATGCCAATCCGTACAAAGCAGAAAGACCAATGTCATTTATTGAGTATTGCCAAGAAATGGGGCTGCTTGGTTTCAGTAATCTTTCCGTTGGAATTAACGAGATTTCAGATAGGAGGCGAACTCTAGAATGGGAGGGACAAGATACTAATCTTGCTCGTTTGCTTAGTCTAGCTCATAAATTCGATGCAGAAATTGAGTTTGAGACACACTTGAACGCTGATAGTTCTATCAAATCATTTAGAGTTAATGTGTATCGAGAGAATGATGAGAAACACCAAGGGGTTGGACGTGTCAGAAATGACATACAGCTAACTTATGGTAAAAATCTAACTTCTATCACCAGAAAAGTTGACAAGACAGGCGTTTTTAACGCAATTAGACCCACAGGTAAAAGGCGTGTTAAAAATGAAAAAGGCGAAGAAGTAGAAGAGGTGGTAACGCTTCGAGGGTTAGATCCTTGGTCTGTAACTAGGGATGGGATCCTTGAATTTTATCAACGGAATGAATCTCTATATGCCCCCATCTCAATGCAAATGTATCCATCTGTTTTTAGTCCAAACACATTCGATGATCAATGGATACGAAAGGATTTCTCTTACGAGACAGACAATCCAAAAGAATTGCGCCGATTGGCTTACAATGAGCTAAAAAAACATTGTTATCCTGCGGTGACATATGAAGTAGATGGCTTTATTGACGTTGAGATTGGTGACACAATCAAGATTTATGACAATGGTTTTAGTCCGGCTCTTATGATTCAAGCACGGGTCTCTGAGCAGAAAATTAGCTTTACGAATCCATCAAGCAACAAAACTACCTTTTCTAATTTCAAGGCGCTTGAAAACAAGTTATCAGATGGTATTCAAGCGGCTTTTGAGCGACTTTTTGAGGCATCGAAGCCATACATTATAAAATTAGCCACTGACAAAGGTGTCATCTTTAAGAATGGGGCTGGCGAAAGTACAGTAACTGCTGCTTTGTATAAAGGTGGTAAGCCTGTTGTGGCTGGTGTTACATGGCGTTGGGCACTTGATGGTAACGTATCAACAGGTATGAGCTATATCGTCAGAGGTTCAAGCGTAAGAGATACATCTACGCTAACTGTTGCTGCTTACATTGATAATAATCAAGTTGCTGTTGACGAGATTTCTTTCGCAAATGTTCTTGATGGACGAAAAGGAGAAAAGGGAGATAAAGGCGATACTGGTGCAAGAGGTGAGCAAGGCATACAGGGAGAACGTGGTTTACCTGGAGTGAAAGGTGACCGTGGCTTGCCTGGTGAAAGAGGTTCAGATGGTCGTACTCAGTATACCCATATTGCTTATGCTGACAATGCAACTGGTGGAGGGTTCAGCTTTTCAGGACAGGGCAAGGCGTTTATAGGCGTTTATCAAGATTTTACTGAAACCAATAGCAACAATCCCACGAAATATTTATGGACAGAATGGCGTGGTCGTGATGGCGCTGATGGTTTACCAGGCAAGGCCGGAGCAGATGGAAGAACACCGTATGTTCACTTTGCTTATTCTGACAATGCGGATGGTTCTGGTTTGACAACGACAGATAACGGACAGCGTTATTTTGGGCATTATTCAGACTATGAAAAACCTGATAGCTCAGATAAAACGAAGTACAAATGGGCTGATCGTTGGGCGAAGATTTCAGTCGGCGGTAAAAACCATATCAGAAACGCCTCGTTTCTCTCTGGGGAGAATAAATGGGGCAAAAAGTCTGTAAATGGACTAGCGTATAATTTCACTCACTCTGCATCTAATAAAGGTAAGTCCGGCTTACATATGTTTAGCGAGAATGACACAGTTATCCCAAAATGGAAAGGCGTAATCCAAAAGATTTCACTACCTCAACCAGCAGGTGCTCCGGTCACAATTTCAGCATCGTTTGCGAAAGACGGAGCGCCTCAAGAGGCTCATATCGGACTCCATTTTATAAAAGATGGTGTCATAGCTAGACAATCATGGCTTGATATACCTGCTTCCCAAATCACTGACAAGTATCAGCGTTTTTCTCTCTCAGCAAAGCACAATATACCTTTTGATGAAATAACAGTCATGATCTATGTAGGATATGACAAGATTGTCAATCTTTATGTTACGGATGTGCAACTCGAAATTGGGAACGTAATGACTGATTTTAGATTGTCAGATGAAGATGTTCAAGAGAATGTCAATTCAAAAGCTGACCAATCACTGACTCAGCAACAGCTGAACGCTCTCAATGAGAAATCACAGATTTTAGAGGCTGAAATGAAAGCAAAGGCATCGATGGAGGCCTTTAGTGAATTAGAAAAAGCATATAATGCCTTTGTTGACAAGAATGCTAAAGATGCAGCCCAATCTGAAAAAGATTTGATTGAAGCAGGTAGAAGAATTGATTTGTTGACAACTCAATTCGGAGGATTAGCAGAGCTTAAAACATTCATCGATACTTACATGAAGAGCACAAATGAGGGCTTGATTATTGGTAAGAATGATGCAAGCTCTACTATCAAGGTATCAAGTGATAGAATATCCATGTTTTCTGCAGGAAAAGAGGTTATGTACATTTCACAAGGCGTAATAAACATTGATAATGGTATTTTTACCGCGTCAGTTCAAATTGGGCGTTTTAGGACAGAGCAATATCATCTTAACAAAGATGTGAATGTTATCCGTTATGTTGGATAAAAGGAGGAAAATGACTAAATTTATCAATTCTAGTGGCCCATTGCATTTGAACCTTTACGTCGAACAAGTTAGTCAGGACA